>JBJOLO010000517.1:0-5552 GCA_046045565.1 Planctomycetota bacterium
GCGGACCCTCACCCGGCCTGCGGCCGCCCTCTCCCTTGAGTACAAGGGCGAGGGCAGAGGATTTGTTGATTTGCGTTCACTCGTGCTCGCGCGATCTGGCTCGCCTTACCAAAGGCGCCAAATCCCAAGAAGACTCCAATCTCCCCTCGCCCCGATATGTTCGGGGAGAGGGGCCGGGGGTGAGGGGCAATCCGCGTTCAATCACCAATCACAAGCCCCAACCCTAACTCGCGCACACTGCTTCGCCCGCCATTCGCAAAAGACCCGGTGTTCATCACGCGACCCGCATTGTGGACCCTTACAATGCCGCATCCCGACGCGGGATTTTCTTGCGGCTCCTGGGAACGGCCGTCGCTACGGAGCTGATCGCTCCGGGTTTTCCCGCACGATTTGCGGGATGAGTTGCGTCAGGAATTTTGCCAGCCGATCCGAGGCGATCAGTGCCCGCTCGCGCAGGTTCCACATATCCTTGACGCTGGAGGGGCGGCGAAATACGGCGCCGGTTGCGGCTCCGAGTTTCTGCGCGAGCGATTGTTGTTCGAGAATCCTCTCGATCTCGGGAGGCAGTTCGTCTTCGAGGCCGTCCGAAATGATGCGTACGGAAAGGCAGCGGACTCCTTTTTCTTCGCAGGCACGTACGATTCCGGCGGTCTCCATGTCGCAGGCGATCGCCCCGTGCCGCGCGGCCAAGTCGGCTTTCTCAGCCGTGGTGCGAATCAAGCGATCGACCGTCAGAAGCCTGCCGACGTGGACGCTTCCGGTCGGCGTCCCCCAAGATCCGGGAATTTTCCATTCTCGCCCAGTTTCATCGACCACCGATGATGCGAGCACGATATGGCCTTGCCGCGTGGCCGCGGTCAGACCGCCTGCAAACCCAGCGGTGATCACCCAGGGCGGTCGATGCATGGCGATCAAATCGAGTGCCGCGCGATACGCGGCCTCGCGGCCCCCCCCCGTCTCGCCGACAACCACGCGACGGGTTCCCAACAACCCGTAGTGCTCCACCAACGCTGCGCAGCGCGTGGTGACCGATTGCGACAGCACGTCGACGAAGCCCCCCGACTCGTGTTCGAGGGCGAACAGCACAGCAAGATCGCTCGGTGGCAACGCCTCCTGGCCGGCCTGCTCCGCGGCATTACGCGCTTCGAGTTCGCCTTGGATCGCGCCTCGAATCGCCTGCCCGACCTGTTGTCCCACCGTTTGCCGCAACCATTGTGCGGCGAGTAACCGAAACACGTTCGACCCCGCAATCAAGTTTCTACCGCATCAAGTTTGCACGGAACCCGCTTCTCCGCCGAACGCGATGCTGGGTGAACTCTATCGACTTTCCGCTCAGCCAGCAAACCGGTGCAGTTTCCAGCGTGCTTGCCTGCATCGATTTTCGCCGGCTTTTCGCACGCTACTTCGCCTGCATGCATCGCTCGACCGACTTGATCTTGCCTGGATACCCAGAATGACCTAAGTTGCGTCCAACTCACGGCTTGCCTAGGCACATCCCCTCGGTGCACGCCGGTGAGTTCGACAGGGCGGAGCAGCTCGTTTCGGCGATGCATTAGGTGGAGCCGTTTCGAGCGCATGCATTTTGCCTGTAATTGCATCATGGATGGGAAGCAATTCACATGGTTTCGTTTGACGACGGCGCGATTCGGCGCGAGCAAGAGCTGTTGGAAGGATCGATATCCCGGGCATCGTTAACGCATTCTGCAGCAGAGACGATGCGTCGCAGCGTGGAATGGTTTCGCGGCCAACAGGCGGCGGAAGGCTCGTGGTGCGGCGAACTTGAAGGCGATTCGATTCTGCAAAGCGAGTACCTGTTGCTGCTGGCTTGGTTGGGGCAGACTCATACGCGCACGGCCCAACGTTGTGCCGCTCAACTGTTGCGACAGCAGATGCCCACTGGCGGCTGGAGCATGTATCCGGGCGGCAAGCTGGAGATCAGCGCCAGCGTCAAGGCCTACTTCGCGTTGAAGCTTACGGGCCACGACCCGCAATCGGATGCGATGACACGAGCCCGCGACGCAATCCTGGCCCATGGCGGGGCCGATGCGGTCAACAGCTTTACGCGTTTCTATCTGGCGCTGCTGGGACAAATCTCGTACGAGCACTGCCCGGCGGTTCCACCGGAGATGATCCTGCTGCCGGATTGGTTTCCGTTCAACATTTACCGGATGAGTGCCTGGTCGCGGACGATTTTCGTTCCGCTGTCGATCGTGTGGGCTCATCGGCCGATACGCGAAGTGCCGGCGGAGCAGGGGATCTCGGACCTGTTTCTGCAGCCGCCCGAAAAATGGCCTGCACTGAAAAGTCCGGGGCGGGAAGAGTCGCTGCAAGCCCGCACCTGGGAACGCTTCTTTCGCGGTATCGATTCCAGCTTGAAGTTCCTGGAGCGCCACGGTGTACGTCCGCTACGAAAGAAGGCCTTGCGGGCATCGACCGAATGGATGACCGAACGATTCAGCGGCAGTGACGGCCTGGGAGCGATCTTCCCGCCGATCATCTGGAGCATCATCGCCCTGCGTTGCCAAGGCTTCGCGGACGACAGCGCCGAAGTGAAATATTGCCACGAACAACTCGAAGGACTGATGATCGAACAGGCCGAGACAATCCGCCTGCAGCCCTGCAAATCCCCCGTCTGGGATACGGCGATCGCCGTCCGGGCATTGGCGGCAGCCAGCGTTCCGGAATCGGATCCCGCCACGCAACGAGCCACCGAATGGCTGCTCGATAAGGAAGTCACGCGCAAGGGCGATTGGTCGCACATGGTCGAGGTCGAACCAAGCGGTTGGTATTTCGAATACAACAACGAGTACTATCCCGACATCGACGACACGATCATGGTGCTGATGGCATTACGCGATCAGAGCCAGGATCATTGGACGGTGAGTGCCACACGCACCTCCCGTGCCCAATCCGGTTGGCGACTCGGCAGTTCACGCCGTGCCCTCGCCAAAACCACCCTTTCGTTCGTCGGCCAGAACCGTTCGGGGTCGCTTGCCGAACTGCGTCGCGGCCTTCAACGCATCGACCGGCTTTCTGCCGCGGCGCAACGTGGCATCAACTGGGTGCTCGCGATGCAGAATCGCGATGGCGGCTGGGGCGCGTTCGACAAGGACAACGATTATCAATTCCTTTGCTACGTGCCGTTTGCCGATCACAACGCGATGATCGACCCGAGCACTCCTGACATCACAGGTCGCGTGCTGGAGATGCTTGGAAAATTCGGATTTTCGCGCTCCGACATCGCGGTGCAGCGGGCGATCGACTATGTGCGGCAGACGCAGGAGGCCGACGGCAGTTGGTACGGACGCTGGGGTGTGAACTACATCTACGGAACCTGGCAGGTCCTTGCCGGCCTCGCACAAATCGGGGTCGCAGAGAACGATCCGATGATGACACGCGGTGTGGAATGGCTGTTGCGTCATCAGCAGGCGAACGGTGGTTGGGGCGAGAGTGCGGACAGCTATGATCAGCCGCAACTGCGAGGGCAGGGCACTGCAACCGCGTCGCAAACCGCATGGGCACTACTGGGTCTGATGGCCGCCGGAATGCATCGACACTCGGCTGTCTCGCGCGGCATTCGCTGGTTGATCGATCATCAAGGTGCCGACGGCACATGGGCCGAAACGGAATTCACCGGCACCGGCTTTCCCCGCGTCTTCTACCTTCGCTATCACCTGTATCCGCAATATTTCCCGCTGCTGGCCATCGGCCAATGGCAGCGTGCCATTCGGGAGTCATCATGAGTGTTCCATTATCGCAAATGGCGACCGTGGCCAGCTATGTGCTCAGTCAACGTTTGCGCGGCGTGCGCCGCTACCCGTTGGTGCTGATGCTCGAGCCGCTGTTCCGCTGCAACCTGGCGTGCGCCGGCTGCGGAAAGATTCAGTTCCCCGCCGAGATCTTGCGCAAAAATCTTTCACCCGAAGCGTGCTGGCGCGCATCGGACGAATGCGGAGCGCCGGTCGTATCGATTCCGGGCGGCGAACCGTTGCTGCACCCGCAGATCGATGAGATCGTCGCCGGACTCGTCCAGCGCAAACGCTACGTCTACCTCTGCACGAATGGCCTGAAGCTGGAAGAGTCGCTCGATCGCTTTAAGCCTTCGCGCTACCTCGCCTTCTCGGTACACCTCGACGGTCCTCGCGAAGAACACGACCACGCCGTTTGCCGGCAAGGTGTCTTCGATGTCGCCATCGATGCGATTCGCGCCGCGCGCCGTCGCGGCTTTCGTGTCACAACGAACTCCACGCTGTTCGCAGGAGCCAACCCGGAACGGATGCGGAGGTTCTTCGATGAAATCAGCGAGCTCGGCGTGGAAGGCATGATGATCTCTCCAGGCTACAGCTACGCCAAAGCACCCGACCAGGATCACTTCCTGGCGCGACATCAAACGCAACAACTTTTCGGCACCATCCTCCGCAACGTCAAATCGCATTGGAAATTCAACCACACTCCGCTGTTCCTGGAGTTCCTCCGAGGCCGTTGGGATTTTGAATGCACCCCCTGGGGAAATCCCACCTACAACGTTTTCGGCTGGCAACGCCCCTGCTACCTGCTCGACGAAGGCTATTGCGAAACCTTTGACGAACTGATGACCACCACGAACTGGGACAAGTACGGACACACCTCCGGCAACCCCAAGTGTCGCAACTGCATGGTGCACTGCGGCTACGAACCGTCTGCTGTGGCCGCCACATTCGGCACTTGGCGAGGCTTGCTTGCAACCGCACGCATGACGCTTTTTGGACTGCCGGAAGTCGCCCCCGAACCGGCCTCTGTCCCCCAGGCCTCTACACCGCAACCATGGAGCCCCCATGGCGCCACTGCTGACCTGCCGCTCGTCCCGCTCGAGCTCGGCCTCGATACCGTCAACGCCGAAGAAAGCGACGACACCTCGCTGGGTATGCTCACCGAAAATGCCGCAAGCTAATTCAGTTGCTTGGCACGATGACATGGCGATAGGAAGTGGCAACAGGAAGGCCACCTTGAAGCAGCGCAGCGAACGGCAAATCTATTCGTTACTCACCGTGAACAGCTCGCCCAGCTTCAGATCGAATTCGATTGGTATCGCACGAAGTAATTTTTGTTCTCGCACCAACTCACCGTGCACCAATTCGGGCGTCACGAATTCAGAATATCCGTACGTGGCGCGATAGCGGGCGATTTCCCGCCAGTAGATAAAGACGTGGGTAATCCCCGCCGCACGCAGCGACTCCAATCGCTCACGACGCGACTTGCCACTCAGTAACTGCTCGAATAAACAATCATCAAAGCAGGTGTTGTAGAGCACAGGCGCATCGAGCATAAACGGCTGCGCGTCCCCCACGAGCAACACGCGCATCGTCGATGCGCCGTCTCGCGAAATATCCGAGGCGTACCGTTCATTGAGCCAACGATGCACCGGGTGCGAGTATTGCTTGCGCAGCTCTGCAAGCGAGACAAAAAACTGCGTATCACGAATGACTCCCGGTCGTTCGCAACTGCTCACGAACATCGCCAGGACGCTAGAAATCAACACCACAAACTGAACCAACAACTGCGCAAATATCTGC
>JBJOLO010000596.1:0-2732 GCA_046045565.1 Planctomycetota bacterium
CGCTGCTCGAGGAGGACTGGAAGGCTCCGCCCGAGTGGGGCCAAGAGGCGATTGCAATTTTGAAAGGCGATGGCATGCGTCCCGGCGTAGGCTGGTGGAAAGCGCCCGAGAAGCGTTACGACTTTAAATGGCTTCGCGAACAGTTCGACCGCGACGGAGACGGCACGGTGACGCTGGCGGAGCTGCCCGAATCGCTTCCCCATCGCGAACAACTCTTCACTCGACTCGATCGTGACCTCGACGGAAAACTTCTGCTGCTCGATTTCGACTGGTACAACCGATCGCTGTCGACCCCGCGTGCAATGATGAGCGATTTTCTCGCCATGCGGCTTGATGCCGACTCCAATGGTCAGATCAGCGTTGAGGAAATGACCGAGTTCTTTCAAAACGCCGACAAGGAAAAAACCGGCTTCCTCACCCATGAAGACCTTTTCTCGGCACTCGACACCAGTGCCATGGGCGGCGGCCGTAGTAAGCCCCTGGAAGACGCAGAGATCATGCGGATGTTTCTCCGTGGAGAGATCGGCACGCTAGAGTCCGGACCGGAGCTCGAGTCGCTGGCACCGGACTTCACGCTGCCGACCTACGATGCTGCCAGGAATGTGACGCTCTCCGAGCATCGCGGCAAACGGCCTGTGGTGCTGATCTTCGGCAGTTTCACGTGAGGGCCCTTTCGATCCCAGGCTGGGATCATCGAAAAGCTGTATCGCCGCTATCGCGAACAAATCGATTTTTATGCGATCTACATTCGCGAGGCGCATCCGTCGGATGGCTGGCGCATGGACTTCAATGAACGGTTTAACATTATGATCGATCAGCCCAAGACGCAGGAAAAACGCAATGAGCTGGCCGGTACATGCGGAGCGTCACTTGGTTTCACCATGCCGATGCTGGTGGACGAAATGGACGACCGCGTCAATCGCGCCTACAGCGGATTCCCCGACCGGCTCTATCTCATCGACCGCGAGGGAAAAGTGGCCTATAAAGGCGGTCGTGGTCCGTTTGGCTACAAACCTCGCGAACTCGAGCAAACCATCCTGATGATGTTGCTGGATGAGCAAATGCAGGAAGCCAAACGCGGCGAAAAGTAAACGACCCGACTTGCCGGTACGATCGTCTGTCAACGCAGTGCGAGACGGTGGCGAACACCGCATGCATCCGGTCGTTCAACGTCCCGGCGCCTTACCGACGGAGCGGTCATGGAATATCGAATCTTGGGCCGCACCGGCCTGCGAGTGTCCGTTCTCGGATTCGGTGCCGGTCCGATCTCCGGACTGTTTACGTCCGCCAGTCGCAGCGAGCAGATTCAGACCGCAACGCATGCGATCGAATCCGGCATCAACTGGTTTGATACTGCGGCCGGCTACGGCGAGGGCGCTTCCGAGCGCAACCTCGGTGCCGTCCTGCGAGCCGTCGGCGCGTCCGATTCCATCCATGTCGCCACCAAAGTCAGGCTGACTGTCGACGATCTGTCCGATATCCCGACTGCGGTTCGGCGATCGGTGCAACAAAGTCTCGAACGACTGCAACTTCCACGTGTTACGCTGCTGCAACTCCACAACGGCATTTCGCTTCAACGCGGTGATATTCCCACCTCGATCACTGTCGAAGATGTGTTAGGCCCCGGTGGGGTGGCCGACGCCTTTGATCTGCTCCGCAAAGAGGGCTCCGCATCCTGGTTTGGTATCACGGGCACAGGACACGCAGACTGTCTACGCAACGTGATGCGCTCCGGCCGCTTCGATACGCTGCAGATTCCCTACCATCTCGCCAATCCCTCCGCAGGCTACCCGGTTCCGCCGCATTTTTCTGAGAGCGACGCCGGAAATGTCTTCGCCGATTGCATCGCGGGGAACCTCGGTGTGTTCGCCATCCGCGTCTACGCCGGCGGTGCGTTGCTCGAACAACCGCCCAGCGAGTACACCTATCGGACCCAATTCTTTCCGCTCGACCTGTATCAACGGGACCTGCTGCGCGCGGCCCGGATCCGCTCCAAGCTCCCACCGCAGGTCGATCTCGCGCAAGCCGCTCTGCGATTTTCCCTCACCCATCCTGCGGTTCACAGCGCGTTGATCGGGTTCCGCTCGCCCGAGCACATCGACCAAGCCGCGGCGAACGCTTCGCGAGGTCGCCTTGAACTCGAGTTCGCGGATCGATTGGCCGATTTCGCTCTTTCCTACCGCGACCTCGCCCCTTGACCGATACGGCAACCGAAATGCTTCGGGTATATTTGCCCGTTCGACATACGGATGCGCGGTCTTAGTCGGGGAACCTGTCGATGCTCAGCGGAATTGAAGCTTTCATTGAGATGCTCTCGCAATTCGGCGTGCGCTATATCTTCGGCAATCCGGGCACCACGGAACTGCCGTTAAACGATGCGCTCATCACCGATCAGCGAATTCGCTACATCCTGGGACTGCAAGAGGTGCCTGTCATGGCGATGGCCGACGGCTATTCCATGGCCTCAGGACAACTCGGCGTCGTGAACCTCCACATCAGCTGCGGTCTGGGCAACGCGATGGGCATGCTCTACAACGCCTATCGCGAAGGCACGCCGCTTCTGGTTACGGCCGGACAGCAGGATCGACGCCTCGCGTTTGAAGAACCGATCCTCGGTGGCGACATGGTTGCCGTAACCAAGCCGTGGACGAAGTGGTCTTACGAGGTCACGCGAGTTCAAGATTTACCCGTCGCGCTGCGACGTGCAGCTCAAACAGCGTTGACGCCGCCCA
>JBJOLO010000614.1:0-3519 GCA_046045565.1 Planctomycetota bacterium
CCCGCTGCGGACAAGTTGCGGATCGTGACCGAACTGTGGAACGATATCGTCGAATCGAACGAACCCGCGGTTGTGCCCGAGGAGATCCTCAGGGAATCGGCGCGACGATCGGCGGAGTTAAAGGCGGATCCGCCCATCCCATCGGGTAGTGCGGGTCTGTGGACGGTCCGCCCGCGTCGTCGAGCTTCTGAAGCATCTCCTCGACCGCGTCCGGAAAGTAGTTCCGGTAGCAGTCGGTGTTCAGCGTGCCGTTCGCCAATCCCTCCGGCGATGCACCGTTGTCGGAGACGACCATGATGAGCGTGTTGTAGCGCAGCCCTCCGGCGGCGAGTTTGTCGAGGTTCGGAGTCTGGATTGGTCCACCGTAGCATCCCAGGTGTCCGAATCCGACGTCGTCCAGGCCGGCAAATGTTTCGTGAGGAACTCGTTGAAAATGTGAAGGTTCATTGGGGCCGAGAATGCAACGGGCCGTTGCTTGATCTTTGCCGACGTTATTGCGTGGTCAACTCAAACGTGATCTTTTCGATCGTGCCGGTGAACCCAAAGGGCGTCTTGTAATCCGGCGAGACCGGTGTAATCGAATCTCGGCCGACCTCAAACGGCTCTAACCCGTGGCGGAAGACCGATCGCTTCAGTTTGCCCTCACCGGCGGGTGTTCCGTTCACGAACATCTTGAGTGTACCGCCCCCTTCCTTGGTTCCGTCGGGTGTGAACTCCGTTTTCAAAGTCAACTTGCCCTCGGGCAGGTTATCCGAACCAGCAATTGTCACGTCGGCGATGTCGAAAAACGTGTAACGAAAGCTCGGCTTGCCGTTCTGGACGAAGAGCGACCAGCCCGCCGAGAACGCACCCGCGCAGGTGATTACCCCCTCCGCCCCGCCCTTTGGGATCACCACTTCGGCGGTGATGCGGTGCGGGCGTGGGAAGAGTTGTGGACCAACCGGTTCCGGCAGCCAGACGCTGTTTCCGTAGTAGGTCCAGCGGGACTTCGGCTGACCTGCAACACGAAGCTTCGGGTCCATTCGCTCGGAAAATCGCGGGTCGAGCGGGAACACGCCGTATTTCTTCGCCTCTTCCAGGAATCTGGCTTGCAGTTCCTTCAGCTTTGCGGGTTCCTTCGCCGCGAGGTTGTTGGCCTGACTGAAGTCTTCGTTGACGTTGTAAAGCTCCCACGGGGCCGTCATAAAGCCGTCTCCGCGACCGGCCGTTTCCCAGGGGAGACCGTACCTGCTGCACGCCACCCAACCATCATGGTAGATGGCCCGGTTCGTCGCCAATTCAAAGTACTGTGTCTTGCGCCGGTCCTTCGCCTGGGCCTCGTCGAACGAGTAGACCATCGAAACGCCTTCGATCGGCTTTTGCGGAATGCCATTCACCGTTTTCGGTTCGGCAATCTTGCACGCCTCCAGGATCGTCGGTACGACGTCGATGACGTGATGGAACTGAGTGCGTAGCTCGCCTTTCGATTGGATGCCCTTCGGCCAATGGACAACCAGCGGATTGCGAGTGCCGCCAAAGTGGCTGGCCACTTGCTTGGTCCACTGGAACGGAGCGTCCATCGCCCAGGCCCAGCCGACCGGGACGTGCGGCTCGCTCGCCGGACCACCTATCTCATCAATGCGTTTGAGCGTACTTTCCAACCCGAGCTGTAGACCGATCAGGCTGGCGATCTCGCTGAAAGTGCCTTCCAGGCCACCCTCGGCGCTCGCACCGTTGTCACCGACAACATACATGACGAGCGTATTGTCGAGTTCACCGGAAGTCCGCAGGCTGTCGATGAGCCGACCGACTTCGTAGTCGGTAAAGGCCATGTAAGCGGCATAGTTCTCCATCAGGCGGGAGTAGACTTTTTTGGCGTTGGCTGGCTGGTCATCCCACGCGGGAATCTCCTTGGGCCGTGGTGTGAGCTGCGTGCCCTTGGGGACGATGCCCATCTCCAGTTGCTTCGCGTGCGTCAGTTCGCGCTGCTTGTCCCAGCCATGGTCGAACTTGCCGACATACTTTTCGCGCCACTCCTTAGGAGCATGGTGCGGCGCATGAACGCCCGACGTGCTGAAGTAGTTGAACCACGGCTTGTCTGGATCAGCCGCCCGGATGTTGCGAGTCCAGGCGATTGCCTCATCCGTCATGTCCGTGGTGAAGTGGTAACCCTGCTCCGGTGACTTCGGCTGCGGCACCCAACTGGTGTTGCGGTAAATCGTGGGGTAGTACTGGTGGGTTTCACCCTGGTTAAAGCCATAGAAGTAGTCGAACCCAAGGCCGGTGGGCCAGCGGTCAAAGGGGCCAGCCGGGCTGATGTCGGGTTCCGGCGTGTTGTGCCACTTACCGAACATTCCCGTCGCATAGCCATTGTCTCGCAGCATCTCCGAAACCAGCGCCGTACTTTTTGGGATGACACCCGTATAGCCGGGATATCCGGTCCCCATCTCAATAATGACCCCGGTACCGCAGCTATGGTGATTCCGCCCAGCAAGTAGAGCGGCCCGTGTCGGGCTGCATAACGCCGTCGTGTGGAACCGAGTGTACCTCAGTCCGTTATTGGCAAGTTGGTCCATGTGTGGTGTCGGCACCGGTCCGCCGAAGGTCGAACACATGCCGAATCCAACATCATCGAGCAGGATGAGCAACACGTTCGGACTCCCCTTCGGAGCCTCTACTGGTAGGGGATAGCTGGGCGTCGAGTCCTTGTATGTCTCGCCGATTTTGCCCTTGAATGCGGGATCGGGTTTGGGAAGCTGATTGGCGGCGGTCGAGGGAGGCAGGGGTTTCGTGTCCTGTGCGAACACCTTGACTAATCGCCCCGATGCCGTCAGCCAACCGAGCACGCTCGCAACGGCGATCACGGCAAGAAAGCTGAGCTGGATTCGTCGAAGCATTTTGACTCCTGTTTATCTTAAAACGATTGCCCACTCACCAACTTCGACGCCCCCGCCAAACTGATTGCAGGCGAGATCGTTCGTATCGAAGATTCAGCGGGGAAATGTCACGCTGCTGAGACGTGATCTTATCGCGACAGCGGTGAAACGACGAGTCGCCGGCACCTTTTGAACCACTGAAAGAGCTGACTTGGACGTGGGTCACGTCAAAACCAACAATGCACCTCTGGCCCATGCTGGAGAATTCTGAGCTCGGACCAATTTGCGAAAAGTGCCAGAAAATCAAGCAAAAAAGCCCTTCGACGTTCTCGCCGAAGGACTCGTTTCTGAAAAAGTCGGGGCGACTGCCGCTCGTTCGAACCCTTACTCCCCGACTACGTCGACGTTCTGCTCCAGCCCGACCCGTATCTCCGGCAATTCGAACGAGTTACGCGACAGTGTGCGTAGGCGTCCATGCCGTCGTTCGACACGACAGTTTTTGAACGACTGGGACTCCCACGCTTGCTGCCCCGTTTACTAGGCCACGCCGGAATTTACTGGGCCATTTACTAGGCCACGTTCGTCAGTTTAGTGGGCCATTTACTGGGCCAAGCTCCGGTTTACTGGGCCAAATAGTGGGCCACGGACAATTTTGCTGGGCCAT
>JBJOLO010000651.1:0-6946 GCA_046045565.1 Planctomycetota bacterium
ATTGATAAATTAGATCTGCAAGCTGCTCCGTGCGCAAACGCTGGATCAACTGCCAAGCCGGCTCGCCAACCGAAGTGTCGAAACGCATGTCGAGTTCGCCGGGGCTGTCGAAACTAAACCCCCTCGCACCGTCCGCCAATTGATCACTCGACAACCCCAAATCGAGCACGATTCCGTCGATGCCGTCGATCGATCGCTCGCGAAGGATCTCCGCAAGCTCACAATAATTGGCGTGGACATATTCGAGCCGCGGGTCGGAAAGCGCCTGCGACGTCCGCGCTAGTGCATCGGCGTCGCGATCCAGGGCCAGGATGCGAGCCGAGGCACTCATCCGCTCCAGCATCAATCGCGTATGGCCGCCACCGCCACACGTCCCGTCGACATAGATACCACTCTCAACGGAACCGCGGTCAGTGGGAACGCCAGCCAGCGATGCCGCAGGCGAAGTCGCCTCTTGCGAATCATCCGGAACATCGGCAGCCAAGGGCCCTGACGGCAAAAGCCACGTAAGAATCTCTTGTGCCAGGACGGACACATGAACGGTTGAAGATCGAGCCATGAACTCGTTGTACTCTTCGCAGGCAGGCACTGGCAAGCGACCCCGGGCGCATCCTTGCGCCCGTTGTGGGTCGATGCCTGCCGCGGATGACGACCGTCAAGACGATCCTCATCCCCTCTCGGCACCGCGAACCAACAGGGACTCCTTCCCCGTCATCTCTCGCACATCTGGGGTGCGCGAGAGAAGATCACGCGTGACTCTTCCTTGCGAGGCGACTCTCCGTTCTGAACCGCCTCTGTTCTATCCGGTTTATGCTTGAATGGCGGAGGTGGTTCCCGCCATGACACGGTTTGCGAGTTCGTTGTATTCCTGGACGCGTTGAGAGAAGTACTCGCTCCAACGCTGACGATCCCAGACTTCCAGATGATCCCGAACTCCCACCAAGACCACTTCGTTCTGAATGCGACTACCGGCCATGAGTTCGGCTGGAATCCGAACGCGACCCTGCCCATCAACCTCAACACGTTGAGCCTGACCGTAGAACATGCGTTGAAAAGCACGAACATCCTGCGTGGCCGGGGCTGCAGCAAAAAAGCGATCGCTCCACCGCTGAAACTCTTCGGCCGGAAACACGGCGAGCGCCCCCTCCGTTCCCGGGGCAAAGTAGACTTCCGCCCCTAATGCCTCCCGAATCGGCTTGGGAATCGCCAGCCGGCTCTTTTCGTCGAGCGATCGGAAGTAGGAACCCGTGAAAAAGGCCATCCCCGCAATTCCTTCTCAAACCGTTCGAAAAAACCTGCCAGACTCGATGCCCCACAGTCACCCACAACACCCCACCTTGCTCCATCGACACCCAAACTTACTCAAGCTGGATCGCTTGTCAACAGCAAACGGATCGCCCTGTCCGCACGAACCGGACCGACGCGGCGTCGATCGGAGATCCCTTAGGGCCCAGGTTGGGCGCGGAACGGGGTTTTCGAACGCGACATCGCCGGGTTGGAATAACGAGTTCCGTGGATTCGCGTTCACGATCTTTGCCAAAAGGCTGACTTGGAAAACGCGCTAATTCAAAATTGACACGCTGCTTTTCAGACAGCTATTCTGATTTCAGCCTTTCGAGGCACCCTTTTCACGAGTCGTTCGAGACAGCTCATGGCCACGGTCTGGTACTACCGAATTGCCGGCACGGAATACGGACCGATTTCCACTCCGGAATTGCTGGAACTCGCGAAGCAGGGGAAGTTACGTCCGGACGATGAGGTAAAGAAAAATCGCCACGACTGGCGACCTGCATCGAAAGTACAAGGACTGTTTAGCGCCGAGCAGGCCGATTCGACCGTCGGACCGATGTCGACAAAATCGGCCACGGAAGTCATGGCCAACGGGCCGTCGGGGCACCCGACGGATGACGCCGCTACGGTGTCCGAGTCGTTGCCCGAAACCGGAGCCGAGCCAAGCGACAACGCTGCCGTGCTCGCGGCGGGCGCAAGCAATCCACCGACGAGTGCCTCGACCACCGTCGCACCCGCACGCGGTCGCGGTGCTGCTCAAAAGGCAGGTTCGTCGGCAGCAGACGACTTAGTGCAACTGAACGCCGGCAAGGTCTTGGGAAACTATCAAATCCTCACGCTGCTCGGCCGCGGAGGCATGGGGGTGGTGCTGAAAGCGCGGCACATTCGTATGGAACGTACGGTTGCCCTGAAGGTGCTGCGAAGTCAGGCCATATCGTCGCCGCATTCAGTCAAGCGATTCCAGCAAGAGGTGCGCGCTGCCGCGAAACTTTCGCATCCGAACATCGTCACCGCCTACGATGCGGATGAAGTGGATCAGATTCACTTCCTGGTGATGGAATACGTGGACGGCCGCAGCTTGTCTGACATCCTCGCGGAGAAGGGCCCGCTGAGTCTCAAAGAGGCGCTCGACTACGTTTTGCAGACGGCGATCGGCCTGGAGTACGCGCACGCCGAAGGCGTGATCCATCGCGACATCAAGCCAGGCAATCTGCTGCTTGACAAACGCGGCGTCGTGAAGATCCTCGACATGGGCCTCGCGTCGATGCAGGACTCGAACTCCGACCAAGCCGCGGGACACGAATTTGTCACGCAAGAGCATCAGTTGCTCGGAACGTTCGACTACATGCCGCCCGAACAGGCCGAGGACGCTCGATCGGTAGACGCACGAGCGGACATCTACGCATTGGGCTGCACACTCTTTCGCCTGCTGACGGGTCGTACGCCTTACAAAGGTGAAACGCCAATCAAGAAAATCATCGCCCACCGAACCCATCCGATCCCGTCCCTACGCGACTTGCGTTCCGACGTGCCGACGGACCTGGAACGCGTCTTTCAGAAGATGCTCGCGAAATCGCCCGATGATCGCTTTCGGAACATGAGGGAAGTGATCCAGGCACTGGAACCGATCCTGGCGGGTCGTACGCGGCCGATCACGGGCGACGAGTTCTTCCCGCAGTCATCGGCGTCGGTGGATGACGGTTCAAGCATCGGTTCCTCGTCCCATTCCAAGCTTCGTCCGCAGGAACACTCGGTTTATGTGCCGGCGCCGCGCGATTCCGACGAAGGTTTTACGCTGATGGCTTCCACGGCAGACGAGCGTTACTACTGGCAGGTGATGGGTCAGACGGCCGGACCGTTTACGCTGCTGCAGCTTCGCAAAAAGAAACTCTCCCCCGACGACTTGGTGCGACCGGAGTCGAGCACGCAGTGGTGCCGCGCCTCGGAAATACGGGGACTTTTCTTGAGTTGACGGGTAATAACCGGCCTGCGCTGCCAACGTCGCGGCGATTTCACGACTCCCGTTCACGCCTCCCGTCGCAGCGATGGCGAATCTATAATGGGCCTTTTCGTCACGGGCCGTGGTGTTCGATCTTCATCCCGCGAGCATGACCGGGATACGGATGACGCAAGCCGCAGGCCGCTGGGAGCAGAGGGGGCGTTGCAGGTGAGCCGGCTGAATCTTCTTCGAATCGACGCACGACAGGAGGACTCCACCAAGCCGCTCGAAATGCTGCGCGATCGGCTGAATCCGCGAGGCGGAGTCGTGAGCGAGCGCGGTCGGCAGAAAACGATCGAGGTCTTCGGCGAGGCGCTCGCTCCACCGCAGGTGGTGTCGCGAATTTGCGAGGACGTGCGGGCTAGAGGCTTTGCGGCAGTCGCGGAATACAGCCGCAAGCTCGACGGCGTGGAACCGACTGCGGAAACGCTTCGGGTAACCCGCAGCGAGCTCGAGGCGGCCCATCAGCAAGCCTCGCCAGATTTCCTTGCGTCCGTGCGGCGAATCCGCAAGAACATTCTCGAGTTTCAACAGGCGATCCTGCACCGCGATGTGACGGTCCAGCGAACCGACGGAGTGAGCCTTCGACAGCGTTACGTGCCGTTAGAGCGAATCGGGATCTGCGTGCCGGGCGGTGCCGCAGCGTATCCTTCGACCGTACTGATGACGGCCGTGCCGGCGATGGCGGCAGGCGTTCGCGAGATCGCGGTCGTCGCACCGCCGACCGCATTCGGCGCTTACAACGCCGATGTGCTGGCGACCTGCCACGAACTGGGCGTGCGCGAAGTCTATCGTCTCGGCGGTGCTCAAGCCATCGCAGCCCTGGCCTACGGGATCGACGGATTACCCGCGGTGGACAAGATTGTCGGCCCGGGCAATCTGTTCGTGGCGCTCGCGAAAAAGCATGTTTACGGTGACGTCGACATCGATTCGATTGCGGGACCGAGCGAAGTTGTCGTGATCGCGGACGCGACCGCCCCTGCCGAGTTCATCGCGTCCGACATGCTGGCTCAAGCCGAGCATTCGCCCGGCGCGAGCATCCTCGTCACCTGGGTGCCTGAAGTACTGGATGCAGTCGCTCGGGAACTCGACCGCCAACTGGCCGCACTTTCGCGTCGCGACCTGACGGCGCAAAGCCTGGAGAGTTACGGCGCGATGATCCTGGTTCGCGACGCAACCGAAGCGTGTCGGATCACCAATCGCATTGCCCCCGAACATCTGGAGATTATCACGACGGATCCCGAGCGTGAATTGTCGCACATCGTCAGTGCGGGCGCAACATTCCTCGGACCTTACAGCCCCGTGGCAGTGGGTGACTACGCGGCAGGGCCCTCGCATGTATTGCCCACCGGCGGGACGGCTCGCTGGGCCGCCGGCCTAACCGCAAACGATTTCTTGCGTGGCGGTAGCGTAATCACCTACTCCCGCAATGGCCTCAACGCGGTTGCCGACGACGTCCGTATCCTCGCTGACAAAGAAGGACTCACGGCCCACCGGGCCAGTATCGACATTCGACTATCCTGACCCTGCATTCACATGTGCCCGCCACCACGACCTGCCGCACGATCGGCGGCCGATGGAGACACACCAAGGCACGCAGTATTTTTTGAGGCCCTCATGTCTTTCGTGCGACCTGAAATTCTCGGCATGGCCGGTTACGCGCCAGGCGAACAGCCGCAAGCCGGCAAGTTCATCAAGCTCAACACCAACGAAAACCCGTATCCGCCTTCAGCGGAAGCGGTGCGGGCAATTCAGCAGGCAGCAACAACCAGCCTGGCACGGTATCCCGATCCGCTGGCCACCGCCTTCCGTCGCGCCGCAGCCGATGTGCTCGATGTCCCGCCAGACTGGATCGTCTGCGGCAACGGCAGCGATGACCTGCTGACAATCCTGACGCGGACCTTTGTCGGAACAGGACAGACGCTGCGTCTACCCTACCCCAGCTACATCCTCTACCGGACGCTGGCCGAGATCCAAGGGTCTCGCAGCGAAGAAATCCACTTCCAAAGCGACTGGTCTCTGGGCGAAGATTTCGAGCGTCCCACCGCCGACCTGCGACTCGCATTCCTGCCTAACCCGAACAGCCCCAGCGGCACGATGCTGTCGCCCGAGCGGATTCTGAAGATCGCCGAGCGTTTGCCCTGCCCGCTGGTGGTCGACGAGGCGTACGGCGATTTTGCCGACCAGAACTGCATCGGCCTCGTGAAACAGTGCGACAAGATTATTGTTTCGCGATCGATGAGTAAATCGTATGCACTGGCGGGCCTGCGCTTTGGCTTCCTCGTCGCGCAACCGGCCCTGATTGAGCAATTCATCAAGGTCAAAGACTCGTACAACTGCGACGCGCTGTCGATCGCCGGTGCGACGGCGGCGATTTCCGATCAGGCGTGGCTCCAGGACAATCGTCGCAAAGTGATCGCCACCCGCCGCAGACTGACGGATGCCATGCGGGAACTCGGCTTTCATGCGCCCGAATCATCGGCAAATTTCGTATGGTGCACCCATCCGACACGGCCTGTAAGGCCCTTGTACGAGGAACTCAAGCGGCAGCAGGTGCTGGTGCGATACATGAACTACGCTTCCTGGGGCGATGGCATCCGCATCAGTGTCGGCACCGATGAACAAATCGACGCCTGCCTCACCCTACTAAAGTCGTTACTCGCAAACTCGTGAGCCCTCCCATGTCGCGCATCGCCAGCATCGAGCGAAAAACTGCTGAAACCAACATTCGCCTGCGGATCGATCTCGACGGCTCAGGTAAGTCATCGATCCACACCGGGGTCGGCTTCTTCGATCACATGCTGACCCTGTTCGCCAAACATGGCTGCTTCGACCTGGAAGTCGCGGCACAAGGCGACCTGCAAGTTGATCAGCACCACACGGTCGAAGATGTCGGCATCTGCCTCGGCCAAACCTTCCGCCAAGCGCTCGGCGACAAGACCGGAATCCGCCGGTACGGCCATTTCACGCTGCCGATGGAAGAAACGCTGATCACATCGGCCGTGGACTTGAGCGGTCGCTATTTTCTGGTGTTTCAAGCTGCATGTCCGTCCGCGAAGATCGGCGATTTCGACAGCGAACTGATCGAAGATTTTTGGCAGGCCTTTGCGGCGAACGTGCTCTGCAACCTGCATGTGGTGCTGCACCACGGCCGCAACAGCCATCACATCAGCGAGGCCATCTTCAAGGGTACGGCCCGCGCCTTGCGTATGGCGGTCGAATCGGATCCGCGAAGTCCGGGGATCCCCAGCACGAAAGGCACGCTGTAGCGTTCGTATCGCAGTCAGTGCAGCATCGATTGCGAACTGCTGCCATCCCCGCGATCCGCTAGCATTTTCAGCCCGACAGCGCAACAACTTTCGCTCGGTTGTCTGCCGGCTCCTCGGCGCTGTTGCCTGCCGCCACGATTCCAGCCGGATCGGCCCCCAAACGGCAGAAATAACTACTTGACAGTTAGGAAACTTCCGATATATTTAACTATCGAACTTACGGTGGATGGGGACAGACTGGCACGAAAAGTCCGGGAGACCGAAGGGCATGGCCAAGACAGTGGAAAACGCAGCGAGCGAACCGTTGACCAGCCTGGACGCGCTGGCGCAAGCAGCCGAATGCCTGCGCGTGCTGGCGCATCCGCATCGACTGCGGATGATTCAAATG
>JBJOLO010000767.1:0-4431 GCA_046045565.1 Planctomycetota bacterium
GGCCCCGCGCGTCGATCGGTTCGCCCAACAGGTTAAACACGCGGCCCAGGGTCTTATCGCCAACCGGCACCGACACCGGCGCGCCGGTATCGACGACCTGCTGGCCGCGGATCATGCCGTCCGTGCTGCCGAGTGCTACGCAGCGAACACGTCCGCCGCCAAGGTGCTGTTGCACCTCGCCCGTCAGATTCAACTGCACGCCCTTGAGATCGCTGACGATCTTCACGGCGTTGTAAATCTTCGGAAGTTGATCTTCGGGAAACTCCGCGTCAAAAGTTGAACCGATAACTTGCGTGACGCGGCCGATGTTGTTCGCTGTTGCCGTGGCCATTTGGTATCTCGTGCTAAGTTGCAAAAACCTGCTTGAAAGTAATGTTTACGAAGGTGTGTCGCTTGATCTGGAATTCCAATCGATTCGCGATCGCGATACGTTTGTGACGTGCTTTGCCGTCGCGTGTCGTGGTCCGCGACGACTACCCCTTGAGTGCCTCCACGCCACCGATGATTTCCATGATCTCTCCCGTGATTTGCGATTGTCGGGCCCGGTTGTAGGTCATCGACAATTGGCGAATCATTTCGGAGGCATTCTCCGTCGCCGACTTCATGGCAACCATTCGGGCGATCTGTTCACTGACGGCTGCGTCCAGGAAGCATTTGAATAACTTCACTTTGAAGCTTGCCGGCACGACTTCCTCGAGGATCGTCTCCGCCGAGGGCAAAAACTCGTAGGTCGATTCGCCTCGTTTGGTGCCCTGTTCGCCACTCGCAGGATTCGACTCCGTCAACGACGAAAGCGGCAGCAACGTTTCAATGACAGCCGTCTGCTTCGCGCTGCTCACAAACTTGGTGTAGACCACGTCGAGCCGGTCCAGTTCGCCAGTCGCGTAGGCATTCAAAAGGCGCGTGGCAATCGCGTCGATTTCCTCGAACTTCGGTTGATCGTCGAACTGGGTGTACGTTTGATCGACGTCGATTTTCTTAAACTTAAAACCGGCAATGCCGCGTTTGCCCGAGACCTCGATGCGGGGCTTGCCTACCAGCGATCGCAGTTCCTCGAGTCGCGCGTACGCCAGTCGCAATACGGAACCGTTGTAACCACCGCACAATCCGCGATTGGCGGTTAGAACGAGCATCGTCGCTTTCTTGATCTCCGGGCGACTCTCCAGCAACGGATGTCGCACGGTCAGGCCGCTGTTTGCAAGGTCGGCCACCAACTGCGTAATCCGTTTGGTATACGCGGTCGCAGCGCTGGCGCGGTCCATTGCCTTCTTGAATCGCGCGGTGGCGATCAGTTCCATCGTTCGCGTGATCTTGCGGATGTTGCGAATCGATTTGCGACGTTTGTCTAGCGCACGTGCTTTAGCCATCGCTGGTCATTAGGCTCCGGGCTTCCAATTCGCATTGAATTCTTCGATCGCTGCTCGCAACGCCTGCTTCAGGTCGTCGGTCAATTCCTTCTTGTCCATGATTTGATCACGGACCGACGACTTTTGCGTCTTCATGTGCTGCAGGAAGGCTTTTTCCCAAGGTTGAACTTGCGAAACCGGCAGCTTATCGAGTGCTCCGCTGTTGCCCGCAAAAATCACCATCACTTGATCCACGACGTTCAGCGGTTGATACTGCGGCTGCTTCAGCAGTTCCACCATGCGGTAGCCTCGGTCGAGCCGTGCCTGCGTGGCGGGATCGAGATCGGTTCCGAGTTGTGCGAACGCTTCCAACTCGCGGAAGGAGGCCAGCGCCAAACGCATACCACCGGCGACCTGTCGATCTTTCATGGCTTTGATTTGAGCCGAGCCACCGACGCGGGAAACCGAAATACCGACGTTCATGGCGGGGCGGATGCCTTTGAAGAACAAGTCCGGTTGCAAGTAAATCTGACCATCGGTAATCGAAATCACGTTGGTCGGAATATAAGCCGACACTTCGCCTTCGAGCGTCTCAATGATCGGCAGCGAGGTGAGCGAGCCACCGCCCAGTTCCTTCGACAACTTGGCCGATCGCTCGAGCAAGCGGCTGTGGCAATAAAACACGTCACCGGGGAACGCCTCACGACCAGGAGGACGTCGCATCAACAACGACAGTTGTCGATAGGCAACCGCTTGCTTCGACAAGTCATCGTAAACGATCAGGGCGTGCTGCCCCTTGTACATGAAGTACTCAGCCATCGCCGTGCCGGCGTAAGCCGAAACGTACTGCAGCGGTGCCGGCGCCGAACTGCCTGCCACGATCACCGTGGTGTAATCCATCGCGCCATGCGTTTCGAGCACCTTGATCGTGTTGGCAACCGACGAGTCCTTCTGGCCGATCGCCACGTAGAAGCACTTCACGCCCGAATCGCGCTGGTTGAGAATGGTGTCGATCGCAATTGTCGTCTTGCCCGTCTTGCGGTCGCCGATGATCAATTCGCGTTGGCCGCGGCCAACCGGCGTCATCGCATCGATCGCCTTGATACCCGTCTGCAACGGCTCGCGAACCGGTTGACGCTCGGCGACGCCCGGAGCATTGGTTTCCACATTTCGGCGTTCCGTCGTGTTCACCGGACCTTTGCCGTCCAGCGGATTGCCGAGCGGATCCAGCACGCGGCCGATCACAGCTTCACCCACCGGCACGGAGAGCAGTCGTCCCAGCGCCTTGACCTCGTCGCCCTCGTGAATCTGTAGGTAGTCGCCGAGAATAATCACGCCGACGCTGTTTTCTTCGAGGTTAAATGCCAGTCCAATCACGCCGTTCGGAAACTGCACCATTTCGCCCGACATGACACCCGAGAGTCCGTAGACTCGGGCGATACCGTCACCGACTTCCAGCACGACGCCCACTTCACGGACGTCAACGGTGCTTTGAAAGTGTTCGATCTCGGACTGGATTACGGATGCGATTTCGTCTGCATTAAATTTCATGGCTATGGCCTCACGATCTGCTGTGTCAGATCGTTTCTAAGCATGATTGCCGAGGAAAATGATCAAGGAATGTTGGGTAAGTTTGTGTAATCGATGAGCGATTAACTCGCCACCACAAAACGATCGGAGGTCTCTCGAAGTTTTTGAAGTGTCTGATCCAGAGCCTGTTCGCGCATCTGGGTTAATTGATGTCGCACGCTGCCGTCGTAGACGGTATCGCCGATCCTCACGACCAGACCGCCGAGCATTTCCGGGTCCACCTTCGCGTGAAGGTCGACTTCTTTTCCAGTCGAAGTTCGTAGTTTCTCGGCGATGACAGGAAGCAAATCGCCGGGTACCGGAGTCGCCGTAGTGATTTCCACGATCACGTGTCCGCGAATCGTGTTGTACAGTCGTTGAAATGCATTGCGAATAGCTCGCAAGCAATCCAGGCGACCATGTCGGGCGAGCACTTTCAGGAAGTTCAGCACGTTGACGCTGAGTTTTCCTGCAAAGACTTTCTCCAGCATCTGCTCCTTGTCCGCGATGGGGACACGAAGGGATGCCAGGGTCGCCTCGAATGCCGGCAGCTTCGAGAACACGTCGTCGACTAACGAAGCCAGTTCGGCCATCGCCTCGGCGGTCGTGTTCGATTGCTGCGTCACCCCGATCAACGCTTTCGCGTAGACGGTTGCCAGGTACTCCCTGCCCGCATCAAAGCTGTTCGATTTATCGGCCTTATCTGCCATGGCTAGTTCTTACTTGGGAGACGGCTTACCGCATCCCGAATGAGTTGGGAGTGATCGGCCGATTTCACTTCGCGCTTCACAATTTGCGAGGCGAGTTTCACTGCCGTATCGACACTTCGCTCGGCGATGTCCTGGAGTGCGGCATCGCGAGCCATCCGGATATCAGCCAACGCTCGATCTTTTTCGCGTTGAGCGGAGCTTTTGGCTTCAGCGAGAATCTTTTCCTTCAACGCCTCAGCCTCCTGACGGGAGCGAGCGAGCATTTCCCGTGTTTCTTCCTGAGCGGCAGCGAGTTTCTGCTGATACTCCCGCAAGGCGGATTCGGCCTTCTTGGTGCCTTCGCGAGCGTCTTCAATCATTTTCGCGATCGACTGTTCTCGCTTGTCGAGTCCCGACATGATCGGAGTCCAGGCGAATTTCAGCAGCACGCCGACCAGTAAGACGAACACCACGAAGGTGTAGATCGCCAAGTCGCTCTTCACTTCTTCCGGACCTTCAAGCTTCGGGCCGGCGTTCGCACCGGAAAGATCGGTCGTGTCGTGATGGCCACCCTTGTGTTCGCCATCATGTTCACCGCCAGCCGCGGCGTCATGCTTCGCTTCGTCATGCGGTTCGGCCGCCTTTGCTTCGGCAGCTTCCGGTTTCGTTGATTCTGCCTGGCTTTTCGCTTCGGCAGGCTTCTCAACGGAAGTTGCCGCCGGCTGTTCGTCTGCTCCCATCGCAAAACAAGATGTCACGATGAAGGCCAATCCGAACGACGCTAGAAAACCGAGGTTAGCTCGAATTCTTTGCCCGATACTCACGTG
>JBJOLO010000281.1:0-4211 GCA_046045565.1 Planctomycetota bacterium
GGGCGCGACATGACCCGGTGGCGAGAATGGGTCATCGATGCCTTCAACGAAAACCTGCGATTCGATCAGTTCACCATCGAGCAACTGGCCGGTGACCTGCTGCCCGATCCGACCACCTCGCAGCGGATCGCCAGCGGTTTTAACCGCAACCACATGATCAATTTCGAAGGCGGAGCGATCCCGCAGGAATATCACACTGCGTACATCATTGATCGCGTGAACACCACGGGAACCGTCTTCCTGGGCCTGACCGTCGCCTGTGTGCAATGCCACGATCACAAGTACGACCCTATTTCGCAACGAGAGTACTACCAGCTTTTCGCCTTCTTCCACAATGTTCCGGAAAATGGCTTAGACGGCAGCAAAGGAAACGCAAGTCCGATGCTGCGAGTCGCCTCCAAAACACAGCAGGCGGAACTGGATCGATTCGCCGCGGCCATTCGCGACCTGGAAAAGAAGCTCACCGATCCCCACGAGGAACTCGACCGCGCTCAAAAGGCCTGGGAGTCCTCGCCCGCTTCGCAAACAATCCCCTGGAAACCGCTCGAGAACGCCCAAGCTTCCTCGGAGGGCGGCGCCACGATCAAGATCATGGATGATCAATCGTTTCTCGTGAGCGGCACGAACCCTGGCACCGACCAATACACCGTCTCGGGCACCATCAAGCTCCAGCGCATCACCGGCATCCGTCTTGAACTGCTCACCGATCCCTCCCTAACAAATCAGGGGCCGGGCCGATCGGTGAACGGCAATGTCGTGCTGACCGACCTGCGACTGGCAGCAAGCGAGAGCGGTGCGGCACTGCAACCGCAACCGTTGCGGCAAGCGACGGCGGACTTCAGCCAGAAGGACTACGATGTCGCGCTGGCAATCGACGACAACCCACAATCCGGCTGGGCCATTCACCCCGAGGTCGGCAAGCCACACGCAGCCGCCTTCAACCTGTCCAAACCGCTTGAAGGGAAGTCGCTCCAAATCCAACTCGTGATGAAATATCATTCGCCGCACGGCCAACATCAGGCCGGGCGATTCCGCGTAACCGTTACCGATGCGGAGAATCCTCGCATCGACACGACGATTCCGGAAAACATTCGGCAGATCCTGGCTCGTGCCGCCGCAGACCGCTCGGCGGATGATCAAGGCGCTCTTCGCGGCTACTATCGCACGCAAGTCGCAAGTACCGGCCGTGCGTGGGTCGCTGAAATCGCCAAACTGAAACAAGATCAGGCAGCCATCGAGCGTGCAATTCCGACCGCAATGGTGATGCAGGAAATGGAGAAGCCGCGTGACACGTTCGTGCTGACGCGCGGGCAATACGACAAACCGGGCGAGCGCGTTAGCGCGGCCGTCCCCGCGTTCCTGCCGCCGCTGCCCGAGGGCGCTCCGTCCAATCGACTGGGTCTCGCAAAGTGGCTGGTGGCCCCTAGTCACCCGTTGATGGCACGCGTTACGGTGAATCGCCTTTGGCAATCGGTCTTCGGAGTCGGTATCGTCAAGACCGCCGAGGACTTCGGGTCTCAGGGCGAACTGCCGACCCACCCGGAATTGCTCGACTGGCTGGCCGTGGAATTTCGCACGGGCGACTCGGTTCTGGGCAGTCCCTGGAACGTCAAGCAATTCGTGAAAATGCTGGTGACCTCGGCCACCTACCGCCAGTCCTCGACGGTCAATCCCGATTTGGTCGCCCGCGATCCGGAAAACCGCCTGCTCGCTCGAGGCCCCCGCTTCCGTCTGTCAGCCGAATTCATTCGCGACCAGGCGCTTGCAGTCAGCGGACTGCTCGACCAGCGCATCGGCGGGCACAGTGTTTCCCCCTATCAACCGCCGGGCATCTGGGAGGAACTTGCATCCCGCGCCGACGGCAAGAACTGGACGGCGCAAGAGTATTCGCAGAGCCACGGAATCGATCTGTACCGACGCACGATGTACACGTTTTGGAAACGCACTGCGCCGCCACCAACCCTCGTGACATTCGACGCACCCGATCGCGAAACATGCATTGTCCGCAGGCCACGGACCAACACGCCGCTGCAGGCGCTGATTCTGATGAACGATCCAACCTACGTCGAAGCGTCGCGCAAACTGGGTGAACGAATCATGCGAGAAGGTGGCAAAAGCACCGACGAACGCATCGCGTTTGCGTTTCGCGTGGTGTTGGGCCGTCGACCTCAAGCGCGGGAACGCGATGTTTTGGAGCAGGTTTACCAAAAGCAGCGAGCGCTCTATGCGGAAACCGAATCGGCCGCGAATCTGCTGAAGGTCGGCGAAGCTCCGGCAGATGCCAATCTGGACGCACAGGAATTGGCTGCCTGGTCGATGGTGGCCAGCGTCCTGTTGAATTTGGACGAGACGGTCACAAAGGGCTAAGCCGGTTTGCAGCTGGCATCGATCCCGATACACCATTCCGCAAAGTTCGCATTCCGCCTCGCGATGCTCGCATCGGGCCAGGCCAACCGCACGGGGCGCGACCCAGCGTGTCTTGGGAGCCATAGCCATTTGAACAGCGATTGCTCCCCACGCTCAGGGTAGCCAGCTCTGGCATTGCGCATCGCTTCCCGAGTCCTCCTCCTCACCTCGGGCACACGTTGTCGGATATGCGTGACATCAAATTTCTTTTTTTCTTTTTTGTGACACTCTTTTCGATGGCGGTGACGACGGCGATCGCTAGCACGCAACGCTCCGACCTGCGAGCGGGAGATTCTCGCTTACGCTCGCATGGCCCTAACACGATCGCGACGCTTGCACCCATTTTGAACATTGGACAAATCGGTCTGAATCGCTACATTCAGCGAAGTGTCTGTGTCTTGGAAACCAACATCTCCAATCCAGCATCTTGAAGCGCTCACATTGGACGGGAAAACATGCGAGCTACGGACGGGATGGATACGGTCTCCGATGTGGGCTAATGCGGCAGATTCGGCCTTTTCGATCTGGCCTCGCAGCGCGACTTGATGGGCTTCGGCAGGTCGGCTTGGGCAGGTCGGCTAGGCGACCCTTATTGGTTTTCGATTCAGGGAACATGGAAACGCGATCAACGCACTCCCATTCGAACGACGACTCGGATTCCTTCGGGGATATCGCCAGCGAGTACACAGCGCGGCTCGCCGAGGGCGAGGTGCCGTCGATTGACGACTATTTAGCACGCCATCCCCGGTTCGCCGGGAAGATTCGCAGTGTCTTTCCCGCACTCAGGGCCTTGGGCGAGGCGGCGCGAAGCGGCTCCAAGTCGGACACGAAGCCGAAGACGTTTCAGGAACTCCATCCCGGCGACAGGCTCGGAGATTTCACAATCATCCGGGAACTTGGTCGAGGCGGAATGGGGATTGTCTACGAGGCTTCCCAGATATCGATGGGCCGCAGGGTCGCGGTGAAAATCCTGCCGTTGTCACCCTCGTTGCCCAGTTCCCACTCGAGCGTTTCCCACTCGAGCATTCACCAGACGAGCGTTTCCCGGTCGAGCGGGCTGCACATCGAGCGTTTTCAAACCGAGGTCATGGCGACGGCGAAGCTGAGCCATCCGAACATCGTGCCGGTTTTTTCGGCGGGTGAGCAAAACGGGATTCGCTACTACGCGATGCAGTTGGTGCGAGGCGTGAGCTTATCCGAGATGGTTCACGCTCTGCGCGAGGCGGCCATCGACTCCGATCGCAAACTCACCGATTCGTCAATTGAATCGCAATGGGAGAAACTGGTCGAGCAGCACCAGGCAGCCCGTTTGTCCGACAACGATCGACAGAATCCTCCTCCGTCGACGCCACCGCCCCGGCTCCGTTGTTCAGCCAGTTATTTCGATTGCATTGCGAGACTGATGATTGGGGTCGCGGATGGCCTGGATCACGCGCACGAGCACGGCATTTTGCATCGCGACATCAAACCCGCGAATCTGCTGTTGAATGATCTCGGCGAGGTGTGCATCACCGATTTCGGCGTTGCGACGATCGACGCCGCGACCAATCCGACCGGAAAATCGGAGATCGGCGGCACGTTACGCTACATGCCGCCCGAGCAGACGCTGGCGCGATCGGTGGCCGATCGCCGGACCGATATCTACGCGCTGGGCGCGACGTTTTACGAACTGCTGACGTTGCGTCCGGCTTTTACCGGGTCGAGCCGGCAGGAAATCGCCCGGCACATCGCCTGGGGAAAAGCAACCTCGCCGCGATTACTCAATCGCTGTATCCCGCGCGATCTGGAATCGATTGTGCTGAAGT
>JBJOLO010000291.1:0-2861 GCA_046045565.1 Planctomycetota bacterium
CCGCGAGGGCGAGAGCGATGCGGTGCCGGGGGCGGTGCCGGAATCGGTACCGGGTGATCCGGCGCCTGTTCCACTGCCACCGACAGCGCCACCTGGAGCGTTACCGGGAGCGCCACCAGCAGCGGGAGCAACCAAGTCGCCGCTTCCGCGACGCATTCCGTCAACGGGGCCCGCTGCCGCATCACCCCGGCGGCTGCCCGAAGTCGAAAACCGATCGAAGCAAAAAGAGACGGTGCAACGGGAATCTCCCTCGAAGCTCGCCTCGAAGGCCGATCCAACCCGCGCCGGGCAGCTGCCTCCAGCCAGGTAGCATCGTAAGCCGCGCGTAGCCGCGCAGGCTGCTCCGGGCGTGCGCGGCGAGGCGTGTCGCAGCAGAGTTGGGCGAACTTGAGGGCAGGTACGGCTGTCGCGCTTGCCGTCGCTTGGTAAAATCGACTCCGCAGCCGGAATCGAAATGTTCGCAACCTGCGAGGCTCGTGCGGAATCGGATTTGCAACGGCCTCGTGTGCGGGCGTGTTCGTGCCCTCCGGGAGGATTTCCATGCAAACGACGCGTCGCGAATTTGTATCGAGTTTGGGTGGCGGGTTGGGGATGCTGGGACTCACCGGCTATTGCATGGGTGAAACCTCCGATGCGTTGGGGGCGCCCGGCGGAACCCATTTTCGTCCGCGTGCGAAGCGGGTGATTCAGTTGTTCATGAACGGCGGTCCTTTTCAGGCCGATCTGTTTGATCCCAAGCCGGCGCTGAATCAATTTGCCGGTCAGCGTCCCAAGGAAGTAGAGTTTCGTACGGAGAACGAGACGGGCGGCGTGATGCCCGTCCCGTTTGGTTTCGCGCAGCGAGGCCAGTGCGGGTTGCCCGTGAGCGAATTGCTGCCGCGACTGGGGGCTCAAATCGATCGCCTGTGCATCCTGCGCTCGTTGCACACCGACAATCCGAATCATGGTCCGGCCCTCTTCATGATGAACAACGGCACCATCACGCCGACGCGGCCGAGCATGGGTGCGTGGTTCTCGTATGGCCTGGGCGCTGAGAACGCCAACTTGCCCGGGTACGTGGTGTTGTGTCCGGGCCGGCCCGTGCGTTTCAGTGAACTGTGGTCGGCTGCATTCCTTCCCGGCGCGTATCAGGGAACCTACATCAACCACACGGAACTCGACCCGCAAAAACTGGTCCCGTTCGTGCGCAACAGCCGCTTAGCTCCGGAGCCGCAGCGCCGGCAGTTGGACCTGTTGCAAACAATGAACCGGCGGCATCTTGGCGAGCGTCGGGGCGAAGCGGCGCTGGAGGCGAGGATCGAGTCGCTCGAGACGGCCTACCGCATGCAGTTTGCAGCGACCGACGCATTTGATATCCGCCAGGAACCGGCGTCGATTCGCGAAGAGTACGGCACAACGCACTACGCCAACGCCTGCCTGATGGCTCGACGACTTGTCGAACGCGGGGTGCGGTTCGTACAGATCTACTACGGCAATGGCCAGCCCTGGGATACGCACCGCAATCACAATCAGTCGACGAAAGATCTTTGCAAAGACATTGACCAGCCCACTGCCGCGCTCCTGGACGATCTTGCCCGCCGCGGCATGCTCGAGGATACGCTCGTGATCTGGTGCGGCGAATTTGGTCGTACCTCCACCTCCGAAGGCGGCGATGGGCGCGATCATAATCACTTGGGGTTCACGGGTTGGCTTGCCGGAGGCGGTGTCCGGGGCGGTATGGCGTACGGTGCCACCGATGATTTCGGGTTTCGAGCCGTGCAGGACAAAGTCCACGTGCACGACCTGCACGCCACCATCCTGCACCTGCTGGGACTCGACCACGAACGGCTCACATTTCGCCACGCAGGACGCGATTATCGACTGACCGACGTCTACGGTCGCGTGGTGCACCAAGTGATCGCGTGACCTCGAGTCGATAGCCTTACCCTGGCGGAGCCCGACGGATAGAATGGGACCAGCAGCCGGGACGGAGTATAGGTAGGCAGGTAGGCATGCTGAGGGGAGATGCGGGGCGGGAATGGCTTCCAAGCGACAGGATCCCTTATTTCTTCAGGGACTAAACGACCAGCAGCGACTGGCTGTCGAGCACGGTGATGATCCGCTGCTGATCGTGGCTGGTGCCGGCACCGGCAAGACCAAGACGCTGGTGCACCGCGTGGCTCAATTGATCGCCCGCGGCATCGATCCGGCTCGCATCCTTTTGATGACGTTCACGCGTCGTGCCGCCCAGGAAATGCTCGGTCGCGTCGAAGGCTTGCTGAACAAGTCGAACCATTCAGGCGATGGATCGACTCGGCAGGTTTGGGGTGGAACGTTCCACGCCACCGCAACGCGACTGTTGCGGATCCATGGCGAAGATGTGGGATTGAGTACCGGCTTCATTATCCATGATCGGTCGGACTCCGAGGATTTTATCGATGTGCTCCGAACCGAATTAGGCTTCGACCGGTCGCAGGCTCGCTTCCCCAAAAAAGGAACCTGCTTCGCCATTCATAGCAACTGCGTGAACAGTCAGCGGCCGTTGAAGCAGGTGCTGGCCGATCATTTTCCCTGGTGTGCAAGTTACGAAGAAGAACTGCAGGAACTGTTTCGTCTTTACGGAGAATCGAAAGATCAGTCGAGTGTTCTGGATTACGACGACTTGCTGTTATTCTTTCGCGGCTTGTTGGCCAATGACGCCGGGGCCTTGGTGCGAAACCGGTTCGACTGCGTGCTGGTTGACGAATACCAGGACACGAATCGACTGCAGGCCGATATCGTGCATTTGCTGCGGCCGGATGGCCGAGGTTTGACCGCGGTGGGCGACGACGCGCAGTCGATTTATTCATTTCGTGCCGCGAGCGTTCGCAATATCATTGAAT
>JBJOLO010000820.1:0-2869 GCA_046045565.1 Planctomycetota bacterium
CTTTGGATTACCAACTCGCTCGGGAACGATGTGCATGTCTACGAGATCGGGACATGGCAATTGATACGACGCATCGAGGTCGGGCCCAATCCGCACGGTATCTCGGCAACCGCAGACGGGAAAACCGTTCATGTTGCCCTGGAAAACTTCCAGGGCGAACGAGGGGAATTGGTGTGGTTGGATGCTGCCAGCGGGGCTGTGGTAGGCCGAGTCGCGGTCGGGCCGAAACCCAATGAAAATGAATGCACGCCGGATGGCAAATGGATCTATGTGCCCTGCGAAGATGGCAAATACTGGGTGATTGATGGCGAAAGCCGGACCGTCGCGACCCAAATCGAGACCGGAGGACGACCGCATAACACCACGATTTCACCCGACGGCAAACGAATGTACCTCTCCCCCATGGGAACCCCTAAGAAGGTGACGATTGTTGACATCGAGGCCGGCCACAAGGTCATTGGGGAGATTCCGTTCACCAATGTGGTACGCCCTCCTGCCATCTCGCCGGATGAAAAGCTGTTCTTTCAAAACGTCGATGACCTGCTGGGTTTCGAAGTGGCCGACATTGCAGAGCGTAAGGTCATTCAACGCGTGCAGCACGAGATCGCACCCGAGCAACGCGCGATCGCGAGCCGCTGCCATGGACTGGCTGTCCGACCTGATCAAAAAGAAATCTGGTCGTGCGATGTAGAGCATTTCACCGTCCACATTCATGAGTTCGGCAATGCCTTCGCATCGCGCGGACGAATCACCCTGCCCGGTCGCATCTATTGGGTCTGCTTTACTCCTGACAGCAAATACGCGTTTGTGAGCGTTCGCAGCAAGAAGCAAGTGGCGGTCATCGATACAGCGACCCGACGCGTCGTCACCATGTTGGCCGCAGGCAACGAGCCGAAGCGCACGCAGGTGATTGTGCAACGCAAAGCAGGCACCGAATAGCCCGTGAATCAACGACACGTCCGGAACCCAGCGCGTCACGCGGACTGGGACGTCGGTGCCGACGTAGGACCGGCTGTTTTATCGACGAGGCCCGATGGGTCAGGGTGCTCGATCTGTGGGCGTTTCCGATTCCAACAGGGAACGAGCTTGTGCGACGACGTCGGCTGCCCAAGGTTGATTTTCGTATAGTCCTATCAAGCTGCGAGCAACGCGCCGTGCCGATTCCGGATCCGATGGACGATGGTCGATCGCCCATTGCAGGCGTGCGCGGAGTAATTCCAGATCCGCGGCATGTTGCGTTTTCAGTACCGGCTGAAGCTTCGCCAGTTGCGTGGTTGCGAGTTCCACGGTTTTGGCAGACGGCCCATCCGCGTGGGCATCGGGATCGGTAAACAGATCGACGATTTGTTGAAGCATTTCGACGCAGCGATCCAGGTCGATTTCTTCGAGCCGCATGGCCTCGAGGTAGGCTCGGTCCACCGTCGAAAGCTGCGAACCACTGCCGAAGCTGGCCGCGGGCCGGGCCAATCTTTTCGCTCGGCGGTCGATCGCCAACTCCTGCTGGTACTGCCTCAGTTCCTCGCAGCGTGAATCGGTGGGAAACCGGGCGAGAAATTGCTCGAGTTGAGGTTCGACTTCGCGTAGTTGTGAAATATCGCCCCCGGCAGCCACTGTTTTGATTTGAGTGTAAATCGCATCGGCCGTCGGAGGCCGGATCACGCTCCATAAGGCGATCGCGATGGCAATCAGCAGGATGACAATGCCTCCAAAGCTGGTCCATTCGATCCAGTTTTCGGTCGAGCGTTTCGTCAATTCCCGATCACGAAGCTGTCGCTCTTCTTCAATCGAAACGAAACGGGTTTCCCCGTGCGGTTCCGGGCCGGCACGGTTGCTTTCGCCGATCACCTCGGTCACCCTCGCTTTTGAATTCTTCACCGGGTCCGCGTCGGTTCGCGCAATGCGGTCGCCGGTTTCGTGCTGCGGGGCGACAGGGGGAACGCCGGACGATGCGGCTGGCGATCCTTTGGTAATGGAACTGGATGCAGGCAAGTCGGGTGGAGACCTGTCCATGACCTGCGTGTCGTCCCGCGTGGGTGCATTTGCCGCGGCATCCAACGCCCGCAAGCGATTTGCCACGACGAACGCCGTGGCGGGACGCTGTTGCGGATCTTTGCTCAACAGCGTCGAGATAAGCTGTTCGAGTTCGGGAGGCGTGTTGCCGGCAAATTCCCGTACCGGACGCGGCGCGTCAAAACGCAGACTGTGGATGACTTGCGCTGCGGTTTTGCCCACGAACGGCGGCCTGCCGGCAAGCAGAGCGTAGAGTACGCTGCCGAGACTGTAGAGGTCGCATCGCAGCGTGATCGGCTTGCCCTCGGCCTGCTCCGGCGCCATGTAGTCGGCTGTGCCAATCATGCCGCCGACGGCGGTCAGTTCCGTTCCGCCAAAAAGTTTCGCAATGCCAAAGTCCAACAGTTTGACGCAATCGTTCTCCGCCAACAGCAAGTTTGCCGGCTTGATGTCGCGATGAATAATGCCGCTGTCGTGAGCGATTTTCAGAGCGGCGCAAATCTGGATTCCGTAGTGAACCACCTGCGGCCACGTGAACGATTTCCGCAGGAACAGTTCCTGCTGCAGGCTCCGTCCTCGTACCAATTCCATCGCGTAAAAGACCTGGCCATCTTGTTCGCCGTACCCCAACAACTGGACGATGTTGGGGTGCCGCAGCTTCTTTAATGACTCGATTTCGGCATCGAAGCGATCGCGATAGTTACCGTGACGATTCATTAAGGGCGGCAACGCCTTGACCGCAGCCACTTCGCCGGTCTCGCGATGCGTCGCCTCGTATACCGCACCCATCCCGCCTTGGCCCAGCAGGCGGTCGATTCTGTAAGGTCCGAGATTCTCGATCTGCATAACCCTGCCCCGA
>JBJOLO010000822.1:0-6457 GCA_046045565.1 Planctomycetota bacterium
ATCTGAGCGCGGAAGTCGCCCTTTACTTCAGCGAGCTGTTTTCCATCCGCGTAGTTCCAAGTCTTGCTGGTGTTGTTCGCGCTGACCGAGACCACGCGTTGTCCGTCGGCTTGCACTGCCAACGATTCGACCGGCCCGCCGTGCGCCATTTGCCGCACCACATTCCCGCCGGCAACGTTCCAAATGCGAACCGAACCGTCCTGACTGCCCGAAATCAACTCCGCGCCGTTGACACCTGCGGCCGCAAGCGTTGTCACGGGCCCCGTGTGGCCGGGCAGTTCCTTCAGCGGCTTCACCGGTTCGGCCGGCTTGGGAGATGCCGTCACGGCAGCGGTATCCCAAAGTCGAATCACATTGTCAGCACCGCCCACGGCGATCTGCTTCTCTTCGGCAACCACGGCCAACGATTGAAGCGGGGCAGGGGACTCGGCCTGCCCGACCACTTGCCCGTCCGCCGGATTCCACACCCGCATCGTCTTGTCCATTGAAACGGACACAAGACGCGTGTTTCCTGTCATATAACGCAGGGCCGTCACCGGACCGGCGTGCCCTTCGAGCACCTTAGCGACCTGACCGGTGGCGAGGTCGTACAGCCGGATCTTTCCATTCTCTTCGCCGATCGCCGCTTGTTTTCCATCGGCAGTAACCGCGACGGAGCGAGGCGGAGTTTCCAAGCCCGCGAGCTGCATCTTCTTCACATTCTGACTGCGGCGCCAGAGCTTCACTTCACGATAGGCGCCCGAAGCCAACTGATCGCCAGCGTTGTTGAACTTCAACGATTGAACAAGGTCCAAATGCGCGACACCCGGCTGCTTGTACACGCCACCTTGCAGCAGGCCGGGATCGGTCAAACGCCCGAGTTCCCGCTTGCTGGGGACGTGGTACAGGAAAATCTGATTGGCTCGAGCGGCTGCCGCGTACTGGCCATCGGCGGAAACGGCAACGGCATAAATCGGGTTGATGCCGGCGGGCAACGGTTGCCAGACAATCGGTGCTGCTGCACCGAGCACCTGCCCCTTGGCACCTTGGTCAATCCACAGCTTCAGCAGTCCGAGCTCCTCCGGCGTAAAGTCTTTCGCTTTGACGTCGTTGCCCTTCGGGGGCATGATCGGATCGGCTTGATGAGCTGCCAGTTTGAAGAGCAAGCTCTCGGCCGGTTTGCCGGCGACGACCGCCGGACCGCTGCTTCCACCTTTCAAAATCGTTTGCGGCGTTTCCAGGATCAGGTCGCTCTCGTGCTCGGTTGCGCTATGGCAAGCCAGGCAATTGCGGCGCAGGATCGGCAGGATCTCTTTTTCAAAATCGACGGGCCCTTCATGTTTCACTTCGGCCACTGCGATCGGCGTCGGATCGGCTGCATAGGCCGCGACCATTGCGCTGCCTGCCGCGCTTCCTGCGAGTAGCCCCCAAGTCCCCAACGCGAGCATCCTTCGGAACGACTTCATAAACTCTTTTCCCCTATCTTCGAAAGCAACCCAGGGACACCGTGAACGAAACGAGGCGAATGGCGAATGCTACTCGCCCTTTTCGACCTTCACCGTGATGGTTTGCGTGGACTCCACGTTGACATTGTTGAACTTTGCCTTCGCCCGCAAAGTGAACTTGTGTTCGCCTTCCGGAGCGGTTTTTTCCACAGCGAGTTCCAATTTGCCATCGGCCTGACCATTGGGCAGCATGCCTTTGGCGGCCGGAATCCCAGCCACGCCTTGCGGCGGCTCGAGACTCATCTCGACCTGATCCGCGAACCCGAATTGTCGATCGAGCTTATAAGCGACTTCGACCTTTGCTCCTTGCTTTACCGCCACCGCAGGAGCGGCAGGAGTGAGCACGAGGGGGCTGGGGACGACGCGGATTGTGATTGGTGCCGAGACGATCGCGAAGGTGACATCTTTCGGCTGATTCGCCGCTTTGGTGTCGGTGACCCGTTTGTCGACTTCCTGCTTCTTGGTATTGAGCAGCGTCAGGCGATCTTGAGCCTGTTTCGCAGCGGCTTCGGCTTGCACTTTCGCCTCGGCCGTGGCCTTGGCTTTCGCCACCGCTTCGGTCAGTGCCTTCTCGGCAGCGGCTGCTTGTTCGGCCGCCTTTTTCGCTGCAGCAGCTGCTTCATCCGCCGCTTTCTGCGCTGCGGCAGCTGCATCCACCAGCGACTGATTGTTCGGGTCTTTGGCTGCCGCATCTTTTGCGGCAGTCAACTTGTCGCCGGCCTGCTTCGCAACTTCGGCCGTCTGTTTCGCCGCCGTCGCTGCCGTGGCGTTGGTTTGCTCGGCTTGCTTCTGGCCCGCGGCAGCCTCCTCGGCGGCCTTCACCGCCGCGTCCTTCGTAGCGGTCGTTTCCTTGGCCTTCGCATCGGCCTGCGTCTGCAATTGCGTGACCAATTGCTGGTCGTCTTCCGCCGACTTGATGGCGTCCGGATTGCGCACGTACTTGAATTTCGAATCGCTGCGCAACACGAAAGTGTAGAGCCCCGGTTTCGTGGCCTGGTTATTGATAGGAACCGACAGGTTCGCCGTGGCCGTGTTGGGATCGAGATTCAACTCACCCGGCTTGATCTCGCCCGGCAAGCCCACCGCAACCAGTTTCACCGCTTCCTTGTATTCGCCCCGACGAGTCAAATTCACCGGGATCGTCAGCGTACCGCCGAGCGACGTTTCCCACACTTTGTTTTCGGCAGGCACGGCCAGCGCCGGATCGAGATCCTTGCCGCACACCGCAAACACGATGTCGCTGGTGGTACGAAATACGGGCAACTGCTGCTGCCGATTACCGGTCCCCCAGGTCACGGCACCGCCCTTCGCCTGTCGTACCACTTCCGCCCCTGCAACGGTCGCTTTCCCCACGACTTTCACCGCTCCGGCCCAACTCTCCACATTGTCATTGGCAACTACGATGATCGTGGCCGACGTCGCCCCGGCCGCCACCGTCACGGGCGGAGCCTGTACGCCGGCAGGCAGACCTTCCACGGTGAGTTGAATCTCGCCATTCAAATCATGCTGGCGTTCGATCTGCACTTGCAGCGATGCGGTGCCGCCACGTCGCACGACCGAGGCACCCAGCGGCAACGCCTGCGGGTTGGGAGGCGATACGGTAGGCTGAGGCACCACGACCATGCGGAAGTCAGGCCGCAATGGAGTGATCGACGCGCGGTAGATATAGCGAGGATCATGGCGGGCATCGCCGAATTGATCGCGGATCGACAATCGATAGGTACCGTCCTCCGGAACGGCGAAACGGTAGGCAGGATCGTCCGTGGACGTATCGAAATCACCACCGATGCGATTGTTGCGGTCGCCGGGATCGTCCACCGTCGCGATGTCGGCCAGGACTTCTTCCCCTTTGTCATTCTTCGTGACGCGCTGGACGCGCATCACCGGATCCGAGTTCAGTCCCATGCGATGAGCCAGGGTTTCGATCTGATAGGTTTCCCCTTTCTTGGCGTCGAACTGGAAGTAATCGACGTCGCGAGCCGGGTAAAACTGTCCGACGATTTCGCAGGGGAGGGTAATCTTCTGAGCTTGCGCGGCGCTGCTGTTCGGTTCTACTTCGACGACCACGGGCGAGGCCGTCAGGTGCAGTGAATACGGCACGCTCCCAGCCAGCACGACATCGACTTCATCCAGGAATACCGATCGCGGATCCGATGTCCGACTGCTCGATAACCGCTGCGTGTTCGGCGCTGCAGGAAAGGCCACCGGGGCAGCGACTTTTTCGAGTGCTCGCCCGGCCACTTTCACCTGCTCATCCACTTGCCCGCCCGGTAGATTCCGTCCGTAGACCGTTACGGGACTGGTCGAGCCAGGGAGTCCGGATGGCGGATAAACGAAATCAATGTACGGGCGATTGTGCGCCGAAAGGCGATAGAAGTGATCCGCGCCGCCGGCAAACACAAAGTCGTAAATCACGATCGTGTACACGCCGGCAGCGGGCGCTGTGAAATCGATCATCGGATCGCCGCTGCGAAAATCACGACTGCGTGCAACTTCGCGCTGGTTGGGGTCGAGCAACACCAGCATCGCGTCCATGCGGGAATCGATGAGCCTCGCTTGGCATTCGATCAGCACACGCTGGCCCTGGGCCAAGGTCACTTTGTAGTAGTCGCGCGCGTTGGCATCGGATCGGCCATTGACCACGGCACCGATGGCGAGCTCGATCGCTTTGTCCGCTTGATTATTTCCGCCGGCCTCGAGCAACTCGTCGGTGCTGCCGATCACGAAGGCTCGGGGATTGGAAACCCCGAAGCGACTGATCGCCCGCACTTCGTAGATGCCCGCGGGCACATCCGGAGCGACCTGGACCCGAAAGGCGCCGGGCACAGGCTTTTGCCCTTTGACGAACTCACTGGGATCGCTCAGTTTCGGCGTGGCGACAATGCCCGGATGGGAGAACAACAAGCGTTCCCCATAATCCAGGTCCGCGCCGGCAACTGCCAAGTCAACCGCAGCACCTTGCTTCGCTCCCGGAGGATAGATCGACGTTAATTGTGGCGTCGGCAATTGGGCCGAGACGATCGTTCCGTGAAGACTGAATGCGGCAAGGAGCAGCGCAAGTCCGCGGCGAGGCATTACTCGCATGAGATGGATCCCTTCATTGACGCGTTGGCTCAATGGTCGCTTGCGGGTGCGAGCCGACTGGGTCAAGTCGTCTCGCATGCATGGCGAACGGCATGAGGTGACTCGCTCTAACCGTGCGAGACCACTCCATGCTAATCGAGTACGGAAAACAGGTCTAACGAATACACGAAGGCTTAATGGAGGTGGGCAGTCAGGCAGTCAACACCTGAATATCTTTCGCCCGTAACCACCTCGGCAGGAACAATCTGCCAAGGTGGGAACGATCCGCCGAGGTAGGGACATGCTCGCCACAGTCCGAAGCCCGTTGGCGAGCATGTTGATTTCAATGGGACGTCTCGCGGGTCTGTACAAAAAGACCTCGATCATCCACTCCAAACGTTTCGCTTCCAAAGTTTCTAGTGGTTGAACAAGAACTCTTTGGTGTTAATCAAGGCCCACACGATGTCCTCGTACGCACGCTTGGGCTCTTGAACGTTCTTCTCCAGGTGGGCGATGGCGATGGCGATCTCATCCGAGGTCGGTTCGCGACCGAAGGTGGCGAGGTACAGTTCGCGAATCTTCGCCGGATGAGGCCGGTTCGCATCCTTGGACAATTGATCGGCTCGCGCATTGGCTGCAGTCAACTTGCCTTGGATTTCGGCCGAGTTCAGCAGGTGCAGGCTCTGTGCCAGGTTTGCCTCGGAGGAACGCTCGCATTCGCAAGCGCTGCTCGATTCCGGACGGCCGAACACCGTGAGGAAGTACGAGTTAAACCCGTTGTCGGGCAACTGCGTCGCACGGGTACCGCTCGGGATCGGTCCGAAGCTCGTGCTGGTCGCCGTGACTTGGTCGATCGCGTCGAGCAGCACTTCCGCATTCAACCGCTTTGGATAGTAGCGGGAGAAGTTCTGCTTGTCGTCGCGATTCCACTCGTTCGGCTCGGCACTCAACTGGTATACGCTCGACGTGCAAATCGATCGCACGAGGTGCTTGAGGTCGAACTTGTGATCAATGAAATCCTTGGCGAGTGCCTGCAGCAATGCCGGATTGGATGCCGGATTGGTAACGCGCATGTCGTCCTCCGGATCAACCAGACCGCGACTGAAGAAATGCTTCCAGTAGCGGTTCACCAACGACTTGGAGAAGAACGGATTGGAAGGATCGGCCATCCAATCGGCGAGCAGATGTCGCGGATCATTTTCGGGGCTGGGGGTCAACGTTGCGGCGCCCAACCCGGTCGGTTGCACATCCTTACCCGTCTTCGGGTTCTTTGCGGACGCGGCGCCGACTTTGTGATAAATCCGTTCTTCGCCCTGCACGTGTCCTTTCTTGCGGCCTACCTGGCTGAAGAAGGCCGAGAAGCCATAATAATCCTGCTGGCTCCAGCGTTCGAACGGGTGATGATGGCAGCGGGCACACTGGATGCGAAGACCCAGGAACAGCTGAGCGGTGTCTTCGACCTGCGCTGACTGATCCTTCACTTCGCGATACCAGGCGACTGGCGGATTGCGGCTCGGTTCCCCCGAAGCGGTCAATACTTCGCGGACAAACTGGTCGTAGGGCTTGTTCTCCAGCAGGCTTTGACGAATCCAATCATGGAACGCAAAGGTAGCCGGCTTATCGGTATCGGCGCGACGCTTGTTTCGCAGGATCGCATTCCACTTGTTCGCAAAGAAATCCGCATAGTCGCCGCTATCAAGCAGGCGATTCACCAGATTCAGGCGTCGATTCGGATCTTTGTCTGCCAGGAATTGCTCGGTCTCGGCAATGGTCGGCAAGCGACCGGCAACATCGATCGTGACGCGACGCAAATAGGTTGCATCATCGCAAATCGCGGACGGCGGAAGGCCAAGCGCCTTCAGCTTCGCGAAAACATGTTCATCAATCAGGTTGACGGTGGCGGGCAAGTT
>JBJOLO010000305.1:0-4312 GCA_046045565.1 Planctomycetota bacterium
CAGTTGCTCTTTCGGCAACAGCGTCACCGTCAGCTCGTTCGATAACTCGAGCACATAGTCTACGCCCTCTTTGTTGAATTCCGTTTTTGTCTCGAACTCGTAGACCCAAACATTCGGGGCCTTGACGAAGATCTTCTCCGATTTCGAAGCACCTTGTCCGGGTTGACTCATTTCGTACCCGAAAACCATCACCTTGATCGAAGGAGCCTTGGTTGGATCAGATGAAATCCCCTCAATCTCGTAGCCATTCAGCAAACTGACCACCGTCTCCGAACCCCATAACCGCACCTGCTTCTCGTATTCCACAACCCCGTGAGCGGGGTCAGACCACCATTGAATGTCACCATGCTGTTGCACCTTAATCTCACCCGAAACGGCGAGCTCGTACTTGTAGCCAATGCCCGTCCCTCGCGCCACAACGGACTCAAAGACCTTGGTCTTCAAACCGGCGGGAAACTTGATCTTGACGACAGCCGGGGCCATGCCGCCCTCAGGCTCCTGCAGCTTTCGCGACCGCGACGCCTCGGCCTGCGGACTCACGCCGGAACCGACCGGGCCGGGGATTCGAATCGACTGCGATCGCAGAGAAGGTCCGATGCTCGAGATCCCCATGCCGGCATCATCAATGCGGCATTGATTGGAAGAGTCCAAGTCTAAACGGAACGCACGCGAATTCAGCGCACGTGTCGACAAATCATTCGATGTTGACGCCTTGCGCAGCAGCAGGGGCTCGTTTGGATAGATGCGATAAACGCCCGCGCGTTTCGATTCCTCGTGAATGTTGTTGTCCTTGGCGATCTCAGGCCACCGATATGGGTCATTCAATTCGCGTGCCGCAATCGACCAGAGTGTTTCGCCTCGCTTCACGCGATGGATTCGGTAAGCATCCAGAAAGCTCGCAGTCGTGCTCGACATGGGTTCCTCAATTGCTTGCGATGTCAACGCATTTCGCACCGCGATTGTCTCGCAGCTTGAAAGCGATGTCAACTTTGCAGCGCCCCGAGCAGTGCATGGCGGAGCAAGCCGCCGATTTCTTCGGCCAATGGGTCTTCGAGCACGCAGGCTTTGCCATGCGGATAAAGCTCGGTCAGGAATTCGTTATGGTCGCCCAACCCAAGACCAACCAGCCGCATGGGAGCGCTGCCGTGTGTCGCCTGCGCCATCGCCCGCTTCGGTTCCGCATCGGGATCGGACGGGTGTCTGCCGCGCGATCCGGCGCGCCCCAATCCAAGCCATACACGTTTTGGACCGGACCGGTCGGCGGATTAAACGTGTGTGTCGTGAATTGGTGGTGAATTGATACGTTAGAAGTAAGGTCGGTTACGCGGATCGGATGATCTGGACGAGGCGGCTGTAAAACGCATCGAGACCATCCCGATCGGCCAATCTTTCACCGAGCCTCAACAGTTGTAGCAGCGACGGGAGACGTTCGCCGAAAACCCGGTCCAACTGCGTGATCTCAAACGCGGTGGTGTCGTAAACGATTGCGTTTCGGCGCGGGTTTATTTCGAGTGCCTGCCGGTCTGCTTCGCTTAGCAGAGCAGCCACCAGCTTTTCGACTCGCTTCACTTTCTCAAAATTGATCCAGTCAAGATCGTCGTGTGGCGAGTGGTAGTATCGTCCCTCGCCGCAGCTCAAAAACAGATACGGCTGGCCTCCCAGTCGAAATGCATGATGGTCAGACATATCGCCAATGATCTTGTTCGGAAGCGGTACAACCCGCAGATTATCCTGACTTGCGACCGTCGCCTGAAAAATGGCGGGTAACAAAGGATGGCTTTCGCAGCCGGTAACCGCCAACAATTCGGCTGCAAACGGGATCGCCGCCTGCAGCCGCGCTGGAACCTCGATGTCATGGCCGATGAGATCCATAATCACGCACAATGCGAAGCGAACATCGCGACAATGGTCTTCATAGAAACGAGTCGAGCCCATCAATTCGGATTGAAAGTAGGGCGGCTCCTCGGAATCGAAAAGTGCAACAACGAGATCCCGCTCCAGTGGAGCCCTTTGAAACCGCTCCGCGATCGCCAATACGACCGCGACCGCTGTTGCATTGTCATCCACGCAGGGGGCATCGATGACGCTGTCGTAATGAGCACCGACCAGCAGCGGCGGCAGGTCGCGCTGGCGTCCCGGGATGACACCGGCGAGATTGGTAAACCGGGCGTCAGCGCTGCGGAACCCAAGGTCCAACGCTGTGCCTCGGAAAGGCGCAAGGCCGAGTCCCTCCATCCGCTGCCGGAGATAGGTCAACGCCACATCATGCCCCGGCTGACCAACCCTTCTTCCTTGAGGAAGCGCTAACACCTTCGTATCGCGTTCGATAGACGATTCGCTATGCATGATCTCACCCCTGTGTGGTGCTTGCCAATCTCGAACATTCGCGGAAGCCAACGTCGGAACGTCGGCAGTTGCCAACAGCCAAACCTCTCCATCGTACATCCTTCGTTACGGCTCCGTCCGCCGGGCCGGTTTAATTCAACGACCCAGCCGGACGCCCGCGAGGATGGCAGCGGGCATGGACCAGCCGCCCGTTCGTCGCCTCGGTTGCACCGCCACGATGCCACGGCGTGGGATAGTGGTCATACTCAGCTTCGGAATCGGCAACCAACTCACCGCAGACGCCGCAGCGGCTTTCGTCCCGATTTTCGATCTCTTGCTGCTGCTTACGATCGAAGGCGCGTCGCGGATCAAGTCGAATGACGGGCATTTCGGGGAGCTGACTGCGAAACCAATGATAATACTTCTCCAGCGTCTTGCCCGACGTGCTCTTGCCGCTCGGCTTGTCCGACCTGTTATTCGACACCACGGCTTCGACCATCCTTTGGATTGCCTCGGGACCGAGTCGACTATGGCCATGATGGGTTAAGTCCTGGACGAGCATCATGACGGAAGCCACATCGAGCCGGAGGAACTTTGTCTTTTGGGAAAGCCCATTGCTCGCCGCTTCAAATACATCGGCTGTCCTTTCAAGACACTCAATAAATCGCAGCGCTACCTTTCCCTGCGAATCGAAATCGGTGTGCTCATGATACAGGTCATCTAATTCCCCCGCCGAGACGCTGGGGAACGCGCCGGGATCATACTCGCGAGCCAGAAAGATCCTCAGCAGTTGAGCGCAAACCTGTCGATCCGTGACGTGGGTGTCGCGAATATCTTCTTCTTCGTTTCGACTACCCCGTTTGTCGATGATACCGAATAATCGGTTGGTCGGACGACGGTCAAGCTTTCCTGCCAATCGTTCAATAAATGGCCCGAGCGTCCCTGGCCAAGCATCGCGGATCTGTTGCCGAGTCAGTGCGGTGCCACTCTGCAGTCGAATGAACAGATCACGCACCTCATCTTCGTGCGTATCCGCCGCAATCATGTACACGGAGATCTCCGTTTCCTTCAATCGTTGTGAGAGTGCATCCGACAACTCACCGAACAATCGCCCGGCCCACGGCGCGGGCGACATCTGGACACTTCGCGGCAGGCGAAGTCGCGAGTCTACGCCCACATCTTCCAATTTGAATTTGCCGCTGACAAAGTCGCGCAGCGCCGTCAATCGCTGCTGGCCATCCACGATCTCGTGCTTGAAGGATTGCACGTCATCCAAGCCGGTCGTCTCGACCCGACGCAGATAGATAACCGGCACCGGATACGACCGAAAAATGGAATCAACAAAGCTGGCCTTCTGCAGGTCAGACCACGCTTCGCCTCGCTGGTACTCGGCATTTCGCAACAAGGTGCCCGAACAAAAAGCCTCGACAAGCTGCGCGATCGTGTACTTCTTTCCCTCGACGTTCATCGTGATTGCTCCTTGTGTAATGTTCCTGACGAAATGCCATTGAATTGAACATGCCGATTGAGCCCGGCAGGCGAGTGGCGTTGTATCCCTCCGCCAACCCGCCGTTTCATTCCATCTCCCATCGTTCCCATCTGCGCCCCGAGTCGATGTCCTGCATGCGATTTCGGGGCGAGGATCTCGAGCTGCTTTTGCCCTAGGCAAGTTTCCCCTGCTTCGCAAGATGCAATTCCACGTGGAGGTAGCACTGACGATAAGCGGAGTCGCGTTTGCCAACCCATTCCGGCTTTTGGTTGTTATTGCGATGCTCGTTCACGCACACCGAAACCAGGTCTTGAAGACAGCTCTTCAGAATTTCCTCGTTGTCAACACGCCAGTCGAAGCGAGATCGCTTCAGATCCCAAATGACGTTCGCACGAAACGCTGCCAGAATCGGATACAACCAGCCATTGGGAAGCCGGTATTTGCTCGTCATTCCGAGAAAGTACAGTTCGGCATCATTACTGGCGACGCGACCGCTTT
>JBJOLO010000143.1:0-4192 GCA_046045565.1 Planctomycetota bacterium
TTCTTCGTGCCATCGATTCTGGCAACCGCGCCGATCTTTGTGCCGGTGATGTTTTCTTCGCTGTGCCCGATGTAGATATCACTGCCGTCAACGACTGGAGGCACATTGATGCCGCGCCGCGAGAACTGGTACTCCCAAATCACCTTGCCGGTGCGGGGTTGTAAGGCCCAGATCGAACCGTCACCCGAGCCGAGCACCACCGCTTTCTGCCCGTTCAGTACCGTGACGACCGGAGCGGCATAGACCGTGTCTTCGGGAAGCAGTCGAGTACTTTGGAACCAAACGATTTCGCCCGTGTGTTTGTTGAATCCCAGGACGCGATGTGCCGGCCGAGCCATGTCGCCCCAACCGATGATGACCGCGCCGAGAATCACCATGTCGTCGCAGATCACGGGGAAGTTGGTGCGTCCGCCGTAGGTGCTGAGCAGTCCCAATTGTTCATGGAGCGCTGTGGACCAGATGACCTTGCCGCTGGCGCCATCGAGGCAGCAGAAATAGCCGCACACGCCGAGGGCGTACACGAGCCCGGTCTCGGGATCGCCGACCACGGATGACCAGCCGACGCGGGTGTCAGGGACTTCGGAGAGCCAGACATTGAACCGATGCTTCCAGATATCCTCGCCGGTCTCTGCGTTAACGCAGACCACTGCTTCGCCCTCGTTGGCGGTGCCGGGCTTGTCGCGGACCAGCAGGTAGAGTTTGCCGTTCATCACGATGGGGGTGCTACGCGTTCCGATATCGCGGCGCACCCAGGCCAGATTACTGTTGGGGCCGCCGCGCGGATCCCACTTGTCGGCGATGCCTTTCTCGCGCGAGATGCCGTTCTGTTCCGGGCCGCGCCAGTAGGTCCAGTCGCGGGGATCCGACTTTTCAGCCGCACCGAGCAGACCCGGTGCGAGGCCAAGCAGCAACCAGGCGCCGCATACCGCGGCAAGGGAACGCAATTTCGATGATAAGCTTTTCGTCATGGCGGGACTCTGCAGGATTTAGAGGAAGGGAAGTTCTGCGTCGCAGGGCTTCCAACGCTTTTCAGACCAAATTCATACACATCGTTTTACGGCAAATTTCCAGTTTTCGAAACGGCGGGACGAAGAACAGGGGCCAGAGCCCCAGTTCTTCGTCCCGCATCGCAAACCTAGTCGAACCATTCATCTTGTGGATCAAATTTGGGCCAAACGACAATCAACACGGTCATCTTTCCAACCGCCCGATGTCGCGTGCCAGGGCGAATCATGATCGCCATGCCCGGCCGCACCGGGATGCTTTCGTCGTCCAGTTGCATGCGGGCGTCGGCATCGCATTGCAAGATGTAGTACGTTTCTGTCAACCGGCGGTGATAGTGCCGCTGGGCATCGAGCGCAATTTCGGTGAGGTGCAGGCTGCCGGGGAAGTCGTCGATGTCGAGCAGAGCTCGACGCGCGCTGCCGCACGGGCAGGGAACTGCCGGTATCCGCGCGAAGTCGACTAATTCGTATCCGGAATGTGCCGTCATCCTTCTAGTCCACAATTCGTAGCGAGGAAATTCGTAGGGAGGATCGTTGGGCGGATCGGAGATTGGGCGGAATGGAGGGTTGCTTCGGTGGGGTCTGCGGCGGATTGCCCGGTGCTCCATCCGCGAGTCTCGTGAAAACATCGGGAGCCGACCGACCATCGCAAGTTTCCTCAGAAACAAGCGCTGGCGAGCACCGGTGGTAAACTCGGCAAGCGACGGGAAGTTTACCACAGAGAACGGTTGTACTCCAGCAGCAAGGCAGGGCATGTAGGGAATGTTTTAGGGCGGAAAACATCGCTCGATCGCCATTTCCGCCCGCACAGTTTTCCCAAACGGTTACCTCGATGAACGGGGGAAAGTCGGGTCGTAAATCGCATCGAGAAAATTCTTTCCGACTACTCAAGGGTCCTTCGCAAGCGGGCCGATACGGTAGGTGTCGTTTGACACAATAGCGTGCCCTTCACCGGCACAAACGATGCGACAGAGCAACCGGAGCGGACTTTTAATCGAGTCAAGGAATGGCTCGACCGGTTCTGACGCGTACACACCGTGAAATGCAGACGATGCCCCAGTTGTCTGCAACATGACCCACGAAAAGGCCGATCCTCCCGCGCGACCCATTGGACAACGCGGGTAGCCCGCAAATCGGCAGACAGAATCTGTTCGATGGCGCCTCCGGGCGCTCACCGAAGGAACGTCCCGATCGTAGGTCAAGACCAACGTTTAAGGAGACGTGGCTCGATGAAGTTCAAAATTATGGTTGGATCGTTGGTACTCGGCCTCGGCCTGTGTACCCAGAGCTTTGCGTTCGATCTCTTGGACCGGATGCTCGGAATCAATGGTTGCGGTTGCAACAATGGTTGCGCTGCGAAGAGCTGCTGCGAGAAGCCTGCTGGTTGTGCTGCTCCGGCTGCTTGCGTTCAGAAACCCAGCTGCGTTGCTCCGGCACCGACCTGTGCCGCTCCTGCTCCGACTTGCGGTGCTCAGGCCCCGACTTGCGGTGCCCAAGCTCCTAGCTGCGGTGCAGACCACGGCTGCAAGAAGGGTTGCAAGACCAGCTGCTGCCGTCGTACGCATTGCCACAACGGCTGCAACAACGGCTGCAAGAAGTGCGATTCGGGCTGCGGTGCTGCTCCGACTTGCGGTGCGGAAAAGGCTTGCAACAAGTCTTGCTGCAAGAGCCGTTGCCGTACCTCGCTGTTGGACCGCCTGATGAGCTGCAACAGCTGCAAGAAGTGTGATTCTGGCTGCCACAAGGGCTGCGCTGCTCCGTCTTGCGGTGCTCCGGCCCCGACTTGCGGCTGCAACGGTGGTGCTGCTCAAGCTGAAGTGAAGACGGGCACGGACATCCCGGCTCCTCCGGCTCCAGTGGTTGACCCCTCGGCTTTCGTGCCTACCCAACGTCGAGTCGTTCAAGCCAGCGCCAGCTTGGTCCGCTAAGCAAACGCTGCCCTTAAGGCTCTGACGACAAACAGTCTGCCCGGTTCGTCCGCGGCAGACTGTTTTTTTTGTTTCACGACCGTTGGCGCTTCCTTCCTGCCCTCACTTCGCGATCGGTTGATCGCTTTCTTCTTAGGCGGGTGCCGATGCGGCGGCCATGGCCGTGGTGAAGCCGAGCAAGTCTCCACGCTCGCGGCAAAACTTCTGAATCGATTGATAATCGCCAGCAGCCCGTGAAAGTTCCAGCAGGCTGGGAGCAATGCCCAGTTGCTGTGGCTGATCGGCAAGCATCTTCAGCGCGACGGCCAGTGCCTCGCCAGGACGTCCCAGCCTCGCAAGCAGATCGACGTAGACCTCGGCCGGTGCCGTGCCGTGGTGCGGAATGTCCAGCGTCTCCGCTTTGGACTTGAAATAAGCCACCGCGTCGTCGATCTGTTCGCCAAGCAGGCTGCGAAAAAACTTGCCGCTGGCCAGGTAGGTCTCGCCGAACGGCTCGTCCCCGGGATATTGGAATTGGCTGTGCAAGCGACGACCGTATTCGGTCAAGTCCACCGCCAGTCGCAATACAGCGGGATCCTGTGTGAGTCGCGCGAATCGTACAACCGACGCCAGGTGCGTCGTGTCGATGTGGTACGACATCTCTCCGAACAGCCACGGGCGATCCGCGATCAGTGCGGCCAAGGTGTCGCCCTCCGGGGCTGTCCCCTCCTGACGTTCGATGTCCCGGCGAACATTGGCCAACAGGTCGCGATGCAGCACACGGGTAATAATCGCGGCGGCCGCCTGCCGGTCCGACCGGCCGTGGCGGGCCACTTCGGAATCAAAGGTCGTGATCGCGTTGCAGCATCCGTAGTTCTCGATCACCAGTGTGAAGCCGCGCGCGACATCCACTCCCTCGCGCATCGCCACTTCGATCAACTCCTCGCGGTTGTCCTCCGTCGTTTCAATCTTGTCGAGCAACGACTTTGCCAAATCTTTCGCGCCGGCAGCACGCAAGAACATCCATCCGTCATACGCCTTCCCGCTACCCATCAACAGACTGCCGATTTCCCGACAGACCGCAGTGAGCTCTTCCTCCAACCGCATCCGTTGCGATTCGCTCAAAACCTCCTCGGGATCGTCGTCCAGCAGCGCGAGCCCAAGCCGCTGACGAACCTGCATTTTTCGGGCGCGATACAGTTCATGGTATTTCTGCTGACGCAGCAACTCGTCGGCCAATGTCTGCAACGCAGCGGGCACTCCGCCACGATGAAAGGAGGC
>JBJOLO010000194.1:0-4441 GCA_046045565.1 Planctomycetota bacterium
AATCCGAGCGGGATGCCTTCGGTGACATACAACAAGAAAAATGCCGTCAGTCGGCCGGTCTTGCTGGCCAGGATGCCGCGAGGACCGTTCGTGTCGGTATTCGTTTCGGAAGAAGATTGCATCAACGCGTGGAGCCCTCAAAGCGCAACAGAATACTACACTCTTCCAAACGCGTGTGAGGCCCGTCTGATGTTTGCCAGCCACAGGGATGGCAGCAACGATTCGGGATCGCCTACTTGGTCGGAAGGTCTTCACTGGCACTGAGCCAGCCGCAGCGCCAGAAATAGTACAGCATCCCCAGCGCGGTAGAAACCATCAGCGATAACGCCAGGGGATAACCATATCGCCATTTCAGTTCCGGGAGATACTCGAAGTTCATCCCGTACACGCTGGCGATAAAGGTCACCGGAATGAAAATGGTCGCAATGATGGTGAGCACCCGCATGGTCTCGTTGATGCGATTGCTTACCGATGACATATACAGATCCCGCAAGTCGGCCGAGAGTTCGCGATAGGTTTCAACCAGATCGTTGATCTGGATGACATGGTCGTAGCAGTCGCGCAGGTAGACCCGTGTGGTATCGGTGATCAGGGGCGTGGATTCCCGCAACAGTGCGGAAACCGCTTCGCGGTGCGGCCAGATCGTGCGTCGGAGCATCAGCAGTTCCGACTTCATCGCGTGGAGGTCGTCCAGTGTTTTGCGGGTCGGTGAGGCTACGACGATATCCTCGAGCGTGTCGAGTCTCTCGCCGACCCGTTCGAGCACAGGAAAGTAGGCGTCGATGGCGGCGTCGAGTAAGGCGTAGGCCAGGTAGTCAGGGCCTTGATGGCGGATACGTCCGATGCCGGCGCGAAGTCGTTCTCGAATGGCGAGCCAGCAGTCGCCGGGTTCCTCCTGAAACGTCACGACGTAGTTCTCGCCCACGAACATGCTCAGCTGTTCTGAAACCGGACGCAGTTCCAGATCGGCCATGCGAGCAACGATAAACAGACCGTTGTCATATTCATCAACCTTCGCGCGTTGATGGGTGTTGACGATGTCTTCCAGTGCGAGTCGATGCAGGCCGAAGGTCTTGCCAAGCCGCTCGATCAAGGCGGTATCGGCGAGCCCGTTGACGTTCAGCCATGTTACGGGATATCGACCGAGGTACTCGCCGATTTTCTCGACCGAAGCGACTTCCATCATGGCGCAATCGTGGGGGCCGTACGCGATCAGTTGCATCGAGGACGGATTGGCGGACGGATCTTTGACGAGTACGTCCGGATCGGTGCCGGGCTTGGTCCGCTTGTGAATATGAGGGCGATGCCCCCGCCGGCGCCGGCTTCGCGACATGGAATCCTATCCAATCAAGAGAACGTGCGGACGATCCGGATCGTCATCGCGACGTTCCCACTCCCGTCGAATTTCGCGGAGACCATACGCACACATTTCGAAATGCTCGCTTAAGTCTAGCAGGACGCTACCCGGCACCGATTGCTGATCGTCGGTCGGGATCGTGCTGGCAATATGATAAGCCCTTTTCCCTTGATGGCAGTAGTCCACGAACTGATCTTTGCGATCCGATCGCTGCATCTCCCGCAGCGCTTCGGGGTAGACACCCGTCCAGAACAGCGTGAAATCGCCGATGTGCCGATGGACTTCGCGTCGCGCCAGTCCGATGCGATGATCGGCTTCGCCCAGCATTTCCGCGACTTCGGTGACCGGACGGCCGGCAAGCGTCCGGACGCGGAGCATCGACTCGGTACGCACGAATCGAAACAGCAAATCGGTGACGTAATCGATGAGCGGTGGATCGGCCACGCCGAGCTCCGTCTCAAAGACGTGCTCGGAAAGTCCCGCAAAGAAGCGGCGAATCGGATTCCCGGGGTCGTTGAGGTCCATGGCGAAACCTCCCCATTCCGCTGCCGTGTTCGCTCGCCGTGTTCGCTCGCCGTGCGCTACACGCACGAAACGCGCGAGACAGGCACACTTAACCTCTAAGACAACTCTACTAGCAAATTCGCCAAGAGGTCAAGATTTTTTCACGTCCAGGCCGTCCAGGCTCAGCCGTTGGGTAGGGCTGCAATGAGACTGCCGACATATTCGCCGATTTCGCGGATCCGATTCGGCCGATCGGCCGGGGGACAATTCTCGATCCGGCGGACGATCGCCGAGCCGACAATCAGGCCGTCGGCCGAGGGAGCCAGGTTGCGGATATGGTCCGGCGAACTGATGCCGAACCCGATGCAAATCGGCAGCTTGGTCCGGCTGCGAAGCCACGCCACGTTCTCCGCCAGATCCTTCGGCAGCGACTGGCGTTCACCCGTGATGCCGGTCACGGAAACGTAGTAAAGAAACCCCGAGCTGGCCTCGGCAATCCGCAACGCCCGTTCACGCGGCGTCGTGGGTGTCACCAGCTGAATCAAGCTCATTTCGTGCTTCGCGCAGATCGAGGCCAGAGACTGGCTTTCTTCCACCAGGAGATCGGGCACAATCAGGCCGTGGACTCCCGCGGACTTCGCTTTTGACACGTAGTGTTCCAAGCCCATGCGGTGAACGATCGCATAGCTGACCATCGTGACCACGCAGGCTTTGTGCCGAGATCGAACCGAACTCAGCGTATCGAGGATTTGCTCAACCGTGATGCGGTTAGCCAGTGCGCGCGTATACGAGGCTTGAATCACCGGCCCGTCGGCGATCGGATCGCTGTAAGGAACGCCGATTTCGATGATCGGACAGCCTTGGCTTGCGAGTTCTACCAGCAAGTTGCCGGTGAATTCCAAGTCGGGATCGCCCGCCGTGATGAACGGCACGATCAGACGTCGATTTTGTTTTCGATAGTCTTCGAAGACTCGGTCAATGGCAGACATAAGCCCCAATCGCTCCCGCAGTGGGAAAAAAGTCAGGGTGAAAACAGAATGGGTAAACAAGCAATCAGCGAACAGGCCATCAGCGAAAACTTAGGGGGCCGAGCGGCCTGATTTGCACCACCGGCGGTCGTCGCCTGGCCTCACTTTTTTGCCCTCAGCTTTTTGCCAGGCCGCGTAGTCTGGCAATCTCCGCGGCGTCCTTGTCGCCGCGTCCGGAGAGGCATACCAGCACGACATGATCTTTGGGCCGCACGGCAGCCAGTTCCATCGCTTTCGCGATGGCGTGCGAAGTCTCCAGGGCCGGCAGGATTCCTTCCATCCGCGCGAGCGTGTCGAACGCTTTCATCGCCAGATCGTCTTGGCAGTAGGTGTAGTTCACGCGACCGCGATCTTTCCAATAGCTGTGCTCGGGACCCACGCCCGGGTAGTCGAGTCCGGCGGAAATGGAGTGCACATCGCAGGTCTGACCCTCATCGGTCTGCATCACGTAACTGAAACTGCCGTGCAAGACGCCGGGTTGGCCAAAGCTCAGCGGTGCAGCGTGATCACCCGCGTGAACACCGCGTCCGCCCGCCTCCACGCCCACCAGTTCCACTCCCGCATCATCCACGAACGGGTAGAACATGCCGGCTGCGTTGCTGCCGCCTCCGACGCACGCGATCACCATGTCCGGCAAGCGACCGATGAACTCGAGGCTTTGCGCCCGTGCTTCCCGACCAATCACCGCTTGGAAATCGCGGACGATGCGAGGAAACGGGTGCGGTCCCACCACCGAACCGAGGATGTAATGCGTGGTCTCCACGGACGACATCCAATCGCGCATCGCTTCGTTAATTGCGTCGCGCAACGTTCTCGATCCGGAGGTCACCGGACGCACTTCCGCGCCCAGCAGTTTCATGCTGAACACATTGGGCGACTGCCGCCGTACGTCCTCTTCCCCCATATACACGACGCAGGGAAGGCCGAACAACGCGCACGCCGTGGCAGTCGCTACGCCATGCTGTCCGGCACCGGTCTCGGCAATGACCCGCGACTTCCCCATCCGTTTTGTCAGCAGGGCCTGGCCGAGCGTGTTATTGATCTTGTGGGCGCCGGTGTGATTGAGATCCTCGCGTTTCAGCCAGATCTGCGCCCCGCCGCAAAGCTCCGTCAGCCGCTTGGCGTGGAAAATCGGCGAGGGGCGGCCGACATAATGACGGAGCAGGGATGACAGTTCGGCTTGAAAAACCGGATCGACCCTCGCTTCCTCGTATTTTACGGCGAGCTCGTCGAGTGCACGCGTTAACGTTTCGGGCACATAGCGCCCGCCAAACGGTCCAAATCGGCCGTCAAGGTCAGGCACACTCGAAAGCGGGGCGGGTTCGGTCGGAGTAGTCACAGTAAGTCTCGAGTGGATAAAAGGGAAAACACGATTCTCGACTGCTACCTCGTCACGGTCAAGGGACGCTCGGGCGATCGAGGGCACGGTCGTGAAACGACGGAATGGCTCTAACCGCAGCGACTCACGCCTATTCACGTGGCAGAGCACCTGAATGCGGGCGGGCAAAAGGTGTAGCATGATCTTGCCGAGAGCTACCCTGGTCGAAAGTTC
>JBJOLO010000195.1:0-4001 GCA_046045565.1 Planctomycetota bacterium
GTCCGCGGGGACGCGAAGGCGCCACGCAGGCGATCGCCCGCTTTGAAGCTCGGCCTCAGCACCATCGATAAATCGATCGCGGCAGGTTCCGGGATACCGTGGCCCCTCCTCGCCGGCATGGGGTGCCGACGCAGCGGCTTGGATATCGCTACGCGAGCAGACGCACGGGTAGACAAGCCGACTCGAGCGCAGTCGCTGCATTGCTGCGTCGTAAAGTGCCACGCGTTCTGTCTGCACGTAGGGCTGGCATGGCCCGCCTAAGTCCGGCCCTTCATCCCAATCCAAACCGAGCCAGCGCAGATCGTGCAACATCGCTACCGTCGCTTCCGGCTTGACGCGCGGACCGTCGAGATCTTCTACTCGAAGGATCACGGTGCCGCCCTTACTTCGCACAGACAGCCATGCCAGCAAGAAGGTACGCGCGTTACCCAGATGCAGTGCACCGGTGGGAGAAGGAGCAAGCCTTCCGCGAACGGCCATTGCGACTCACGCTCCCTCGCGCGGATCCACGAATCGCACCAGATCGTGCGTTCCTAACATCCGCGAATGGACGAAAACTTCTCCCGCCTGAAAACCAGCCGCGGCACCTTGATAGAGAGCCGCTCCACGCACACGATCGAACACATGGGCCTTTTCGGGTGGGAACTGTGTGCGATAACAGGCGACCGACGCGAGTTTCTTTTCCAGCGTCGACGTGATGTCCACTGTGAAGTGACTGGAGAACCCCGACAGCTGCTCCGGTTCAAAGGCTAACCGGAAATAGAGCTGCTGATGAATCCCGTGTACCGGCAGTCCGTCAAAATAGTCGTCCCATTTCGAGAGTCGCGAGTAGAAGACGGCTGCGTCCGTGATCTGCATCGCCTGCCAATGGTCCGGCGATGCCATGGGCGTTTTGGCTCCAAACCCGATCACAATTCGCGGGCGAAATTTGCGGAACTCTTTCGCCAGGAGCACTCGAGCTTCGAAGCTGTCCATCAGTCGCCGGTTAGGCAAATCCAACGTCACGCGGTGTGGTACGCCCAGGACACGAGCCGCCTCGGCCGCTTCGGCTAAACGCACTGCCGGATTCGGACACCGCGGTGTTGGCTCACCGTCAGTCAGATCGATGATGCCGACTTGATATCCCTGCTGAACCAGGCTCGCAAGCGTCCCGCCGCACGCGATTTCGACATCATCGGGATGGGCTCCGACTGCGATGACATCGAGCTTCGGAAAATCATCAACGATTGCCATAGCATGGTGACCTTGATCTTGGTTTCGAGCCGGAGGCGTATTGATCTCGCTATGCTCAGAACGCAATCGCTGCGAACGGTGCTACATCGGTAGCTGGGTTGGTCGTTGCGGCAACGGATTTGACGCTCGGCATTAACGCTTGACTGCACGAATGAGGAACGTCGGGTTTTGGGCCTCAAATCGAATGCTTTCGAGCTGGAATACGCCACGCGCCAGGTTAATCATCAGCACCTCCGCGTCTCCCACTCGTTCGTGCAGCATTTCATGCACACCGGCAAGGTTCTCGATACTGCTGACGTTCGCGACGAGGCGGCCGCCGGGCTTGAGCCGCTCGAGCGCACCTTCAACGATCGATCGGACATGCCGCCCCGTTCCGCCGATAAAGACTGCGTCGGGAGCCGGCAGATCTACCCAGGCCTCGGGCGCTTTGCCCAAAACACGAGTGAGATTACGCACTCCAAATCGTTCTGCATTCGACGCGATGAGGTGATAGTCGTCGGGATCCATTTCGATGGCGTACACGGCGCCGCCGGCGGCGATTTGCGCGGCCTCGATGGCCACGGAGCCGCTGCCCGCCCCCACGTCCCAGACAATGCTGGTGCGGCCGATATCCATGGCCGCCAGAGCTACACTTCGCACCTCCGCAGGAGTCAACAATCCTCGCTTCGGTTGCGACTGCAAAAACATTTCGTCCGGGTTTCCGAATAAACGGCGTCCCACCATCGCCTGCGGTCTGTCTGGTAAATCAGGCTTGCGGACAAGGATCATGACATTCAACGGTGCGAAATCCATCTCTGCCACATCGGTCAATTCGCCTTGCGTAACGCATTCGTCGCGGGCGCCGAGATTCTCACAGACGTAGGCGGAGAAATAGTCGATGCCCTGGTCTAGCAGCGTTCGTGCGACGACGCGAGGCGACACGCGGTCGGTCGTGAACAGGCCGACTTTTTGAGCCGTGCGGATTTTCTCGACGACCAATTCCAGCTTTTGCGCGGCAAGGTTGGTCAGGTACGCCTCATCCCAACTTTCCTTCACGCGCGCGAATGCCAACTGCATGCTGCTGACATGCGGCACCACGTCGAATCGGTCTTTACCAAGTCGATCACAGAGGAAACGAGCGGTGCCGTAAAACAACGGATCGCCACTGGCCAACACGACGGTTCGTCGAGTTGGACTCGCTTGGAGCCGCTTGACCACCGCGTCCAGATCCCCGCCCAGCTCCATTCGCTCTGCTGGCCCCGGCGGTACCGAAGCCAAAGCCCGCTCCGCACCGAGCAGCAATTCCGCTTCCTGAATCCGTTGTCTTGCGGCGGCCGTGAGACCTTCCAGCCCATCGTCGCCGATACCGATGATGTAGATTTTTGGTTCTGACACTTCCTGTACCCCGCAATCGTTCGCAATCCATTTTGACCATGCAAACGTATCGAATCCCCGCCCAGGCATTCGAAACGCATCCCTGGAGCCGCATTTTGCACGGCTCGCACTTGCACATCGCTACGTGGGGCGATTGTACGAGCCACTTGACGAACTCGCAATGACGACTACACTTGCGCCCGTTTCCGCTCCTTCAAATCAGGAAGACATGGCTCTCAAGAATCTGCCCCTCCGGCCGCTAGCGGTGCTCGGGATGGCGGTCTTTGTGTTCGCCGGTCTCGGGCTCTACGCCGGACTGACAACTCAACCGCGAGCGGTCGTGGACTCATCGCACTCGCCTCTCGTGGTCGTGTGCTCCACGACGCAGATCGCGGACTTTGCTCGCAATGTTGCAGGCGATCGCTGGCAGGTACGGAGCATTCTCGCGCCGGGACAGGATCCCCATCTCTACGAGGTGCGACCGGGCGACGCGATGTTGGTCGCTCAGGCTTCGCTCTGCCTGGAGAACGGCTGGCATCTGGAGGGTGGCGACTGGATGCGGCGATTGGCTCAACAGGCCGGCAAACCGATTGTGGCTTGCGTGCAAGGCGTCGAGCCGTACAGGCTTACGGAGTCTACCGAGGAGTTTGAAGACCCGCACGCGTGGTTCACTGCGGCCAATGCGTCGGTTTACGTCGAAAATATTGTGCGTGCATTGAGCGTTGCTGATCCGCGACACGCAAGTGAATATCGCGAGCGGGCTCGGCTGTATCAGCAACAGCTCACGGTGCTCGATCGCTGGATTCGCGATCAGATCGAACCGATTCCGGAAGATCGTCGCGTGCTGGTGACAAGCCACGATGCGTTCAATTACTTCTGCCGCGAGTACGGTCTCAGCGCGGCGGCGCCCGTGGGTTGGTCGACCACCGAGGAGATTGGGGGCGGAGTGACGCCCGCGCGTCGTGCTCAGGTGGTGGCATCGATTCGCAGCCTGGGTGTAAAGGCTGTTTTTGTGGAAACGAGCGTGAACCCGAAGCTGCTCCGCGTCATTGCCGAGGAGGCGGGCGTGACGATCGGCGGCGAACTTTACTCGGATTCGATGGGCGTTGCGGGCACGAGTGGAGAAACGTACATCGGCATGATGCGCGAGAACGTGCTGAAGATCGTGGAGGGGCTACGATGAGTGGCACCAGACCATCGGATGCCGAGACTGGCGATCACGCAGCGCGCGGAATGCCTGCGACATCGTCCCCCTCGCGCGACACGCGTGGCGAGCGGGCGATTGAGATCCGGCACCTGACGGTGAGCTATGGATCCGTTCCCGCGTTGCTCGATGTATCGCTGGAGATTCCCGCGGGAACGCTGGTGGGAGTCATCGGTCCGAACGGGTCGGGAAAATCGACCTTAATCAAGTC
>JBJOLO010000221.1:0-2983 GCA_046045565.1 Planctomycetota bacterium
TGAGGATCGAGAAAAAATCCGACGACGGCCTTAACGCCTCCGCGATCGGCTCTCCGATGTCGTCGCTCACGGGCAGCATCAGACAGTGATCGAGTTCAACTCGCTGTTCCGTTCCGGTCGCTCCGCGCACGTTCACCGTATTGCGTGTCAGCTTTAGCGTGTATTTCAGCCAGAACCCTTGGATCGGCCCGACCGTTTCCGTGATGGTCGGACTGTCGCGTAGTCGTTGTGCTTTTTGCGGGGCGTCCGACTTCAACTTATCGAGCAGAGCATCCCAGGGTACGAACACGATTCGACCACCCTGAAGTCGAAAGTGGACTTCTTTGCCAAAGACGGTTTTCGCCATCGGCGTGGGGAGATGTTCAATCACCCCGGGTGGCGGTGCCGCTGCGGCCACGGCGCTTTTTTGTCGCTGCAACGAGTTCAGTTCCGCTTCCAGCGAATTTAATTGGCTGGCTGCGTCGAAGTGGGCCTGCTGTTCCTCGTCGAGTTCCCCGCGTCGCTCGGCAATCACGTGCTTCGCCAAAGAGAGCCGCTCGAGCATTTTCTGGCGCTCTGCCTGGCGGTAAGCGACTTCAAACAAGTCCCGCTGCAGGTTTGACTGCATTTCCTCGATACTTCGATGGATCGATACTGCCGTGGCCCGCATCGATTCAAGCTCCTCGTCGGCCGGAAGATCGTCAGACTTGGCTGCAGGAATCGCCGCCAACGGTCCCGCCGCAACCATCGCTTTTTTGGTCGCAACACCGACGACGATGATCAAGATGATCATGATCCCGACCAGATTCGCAACGACGTCCAGGAACGAGTCCTGACCCGGCGCTTCGGCTTGATGTTGAGCGACTCGACGTGACACGGCAATCTCTTTTCCTGAGTTCGACTTCGCCTGATTCGACCTGTCTTTCGCTGCCCGGGACTCAAGTCCAAGACCACTTATTTCCGGCGCTCCACTTCGAAGCCGCTGTCCTTCAACAGTCTCTCGAATTCGCTGAACTGCGTTTCCGCATTGGGCGCAACTTCGACGCGAAGGATCGGCTGCCAATAGCCGTTCATGACCGCCAGTCCCCAACCATCCATGTGCTGCCGAGTCTCGTCGACGAATGTTTCAATGCTGTCGCGAACGGATCCATCTTTCAGTGCGATGGTCTTCGGGCGTTGTTTTTCGCCCCGTTCCGGTCGGATCACAATGCGATCGGCATAAACCTGCACGCGGATCGGACGCGTAACCGCCGTCGAATGGATGTTCTTGTCGGGAAGAGCCCAATCGGGACCTTTGGCGCCCGACGCACTTCCGATCCCGGAACTGCCGCCCGGCCCGGAACTTCCGCCGGCACTCGCGCTGCCACCCGCACTCGAACCACCTCGAGCCGTGCCCGCTCGACCGCCGGCAGCGGCCGTGCGTGTTCCCGCGTTGCCTTGGGAATCATTACGACTTCCAGGAACCGTGGCACGCGCTTCAGACGATTTGCCGCCATTAACGCCGCCGCCCTGTGCGTTGGTGCCCGTTGCAGACGAGTCGCCTTCAGAGCCCGTTCCATTCGGATCCCCATCGGCGCCGGTTGGCGACGATGACCAGGGAGCGGAAGCGGATTGCGCGGAGCCGGGAGTCAGCGAAGCCGACGAGCTCTTGCCCAGCTTGCCGCTTGCACTGCCACCGCCGCCGGCTCCTCGGCCTCCCAGGGAACCTTCACGACTTCCCGTTGCTGATTCCGCATTACTGCCGCGAGCACCACTGCGTCCCGTGCCACCGGAACCGGAACTGCCACTCGCCCCCGCGCCGCCTGTGGCCCGACCGGCACCGCCTCCGCCGCCTCGCACCGGTTCCAATCCGCCGCTGCCCGACGCCACGAAACCAATCGGCTCGCCTTTGTAACGGCTGGGCATCGCCGCAGCGAGCAACTCCTGACGCTCGCGGGCATCGCGTAGCGTCTTCACCAGGATCTGTTCGAGGTTCGGATCCGCCGGGGGAAAACTCAGCGTCGTCTCTTCGTCGATCAATTCGTAACCGAATTCGTTCTCCCACGGTTTCATCGCCGCTCGGGCGACGCCGTAGGCCATGATTCCGGAGGGGCGTACGATCAGCAGCGGGTACGGTTCGCCCTGATCGGCTTCGTGATTACTGCGAGAGAGGTACTCGCGAATTGCCCGCAGGCACGCATCCAGCGGATTTCCAGGCCCCATGGGTCCCGCAAAGTCCCGTTGCATCAGCAAAATATTCTCGGGATGGATCAGGATCCCTTCCTCGGTGCACTCGACGTAGATCGGCCGGCGGCGAGTCCCATTCGGTCCCACGTAGGGCAGGATGGCGAACGAAGCCGGTTTGCCTTTTGCTTCCGCTCGTAACCGCTCGATTTCCTCTTTCGACTGTGCGATCAGTTCCTGGATCTTAGCCAGCTTGGCATGCGTTTCCTGCTGCTTGGCTTCGCTGGTCTCGCGCGAATTCTCGATCTCCCGCAATTGCGCGTTCAGACCTTTTCCCTCTTCCTCCAGCGACCGTAAGTGCTCCTCCAAGTGCCCCAAAGCGAGACGCGATTCTTTGAGCTTTTCGGTCTGAGCGTCACGAGCGGCTTGAAGCTGTTCGAGCAGTTCGCGTAGTTTCTCGCGTTCTTCTTCCTGATCTTCGTTCGACGACTCGCTGTTCGGCTCTGCCGCGGCTGATCCCGCTGTGTCCGATGCCGGCATGTTGGCTGCGTGCACGCGCGCCTGATGCAGGATCATCACGAGCAATACAATCAGCGACCCCATCGTGCAAATCAGCACGGCAAGGAACGGAAAGAGGGCCATTCCCCCTTGTGTGCGACGAAAGACCGGACGCCTCATGCGGCCCTGCTCTTCGGGAGGATGCGCAAATCAACGGACGGCACCGAATCGGTGCGCCCCAGTCGAGCGTTCAATAAGTGAATCGCCGCCGACAGGCTCATCACCGTTTCTTCAAAGTTCTTCGATCCGGAAAGTGCGGCGAGATTGGCGTTCAATGCCTGCT
>JBJOLO010000241.1:0-2930 GCA_046045565.1 Planctomycetota bacterium
AGGAATGATACTTGGCACCTGGATCACGTTGGCACAACGCACACGTTGAGTGTGCCGGAGAGCGCGCTGCCGCCAATTTGCGTCTCCGGGAATTGCGGGCACGTTAAAAAGACAATAAACATTTGTATGCGAAGGATTTTTAATTAGATTGACCATGTCAAGAACGGTTGTTGGATCAGGGAGAGGCGTCCATGAAATCGCATAGTAAGTCGCGGTTGAGCAGGTCACGATCAGAGAAAGTTTTGAGTTTCGAGCGGCTCGAAGCGAGGGAGTTGCTCGCTGCCGATTTGCGTCGGGAGCACATTCCAGGCGAAGTCGTCATTCAATTCAAGCCATCGGCGACGGTGAACCAGCGAGCGCAGGTGCGAGCCGCTGTGCAAGGACAACTCGCCGAGGTCATTCACACGCGGACGATGCAGGATTTCGGCGTCGGCAAGATGGAGCGGGTGAAGGTTTCGCAGACGCTGGGAATCTCCCGCGCGATTGACGCACTGCAACGCAATCCACTGGTGGCGTTCGCCGAACCGAACTATGTCTATCGGCCGGCCGCCATCAGCAACGACACCTACTACACCAACGGCAGCCTCTGGGGGATGTACAGCGATGACGCTGCCGGTGCCATCGGGCCGAGCGGCACCACCAACCAGTACGGTAGCCAGGCTGAGAGGGCATGGAACGACAACATCACCGGTTCTTCAAACGTCTTTGTCGGAATCATCGACGAGGGGCTGCAGTTCTCGCACCCGGATCTCGCGCAGAACATCTGGACCAATACGTTTGACCCTGTTGATGGCGTCGACAACGACGGCAACGGCTACATCGACGACATTCATGGTTGGGACTTCTTCTACAACAACAACTCGGTCTATGACGCGGGCGAGGATGCGCACGGTACGCACGTCGCCGGGACGATCGGCGGTGTGGGCGGTAACGGCGCGGGAGTGGCAGGAGTCAATTGGAACGTGACGATGATCTCCGCCAAGTTCCTCGGCCCTGGCGGTGGTTCCACGACGGATGCAGTGAAAGCGGTTGATTACATCACCGACTTGAAAACCCGCCACGGCTTGAACCTCGTCGCCACCAACAACTCATGGGGCGGTGGGGGATACTCTCAATCGTTGCACGATGCGATCATTCGCAGCGCGAAGCAGGATATTCTGTTCGTCGCCGCTGCCGGAAACGCGTCGGCCAATAACGATGCCGGTTCGTACTATCCGTCGAGTTATAACACCTCGATCGGAACCTCCACCCAAACAGCAGCCAGCTATGACGGTGTGATTTCGGTTGCCTCGATCACCAACACGGGTGCCTTGTCGAGTTTCTCCAGCTATGGTGCCACGACGGTCGATATCGGCGCACCCGGTTCCGGAGTGTGGTCGAGCGTCCCGACGAACAGCTATGCGTCGTATAACGGGACTTCGATGGCGACGCCACATGTGACCGGCTCGTTGGCTTTGTATGCATCGGTTCAGCCTGAACGTCCCTCAGGCGCAGCGTTGAAGGCGGCGATCCTCAACAGTGCAACGCCCACCGACTCGCTCGCTGGAAAAACGGTGACTGGCGGACGCTTGAATGTCTACGAGGCACTCAAGCAATCTGCTTTCTTGAGTCTCGATCGCGATGTGTATGGCATTCCCGGGACGGCCGGCCTTTCGGTTCGACACGCAGCCGCGAATATCAGCGCCTTGATGGCTGATACGGTCCAGGTTTCGGTGCGAAGTACGACGGAGACAACCCCCGAAACGGTTGTTCTCACCGAAACCGGTGTGAACACCGGGCTATTCACCGGCAGCATCGCTTTGAACTCGGATGCTCCTGCCATCAACGGCACCTTGCAGGTCACGCATGGCGATCAGATCACCGCGACGTACGCCGCACTCAATCAAACCGTGACGGCGTTGGTCGATAGCGTCGCGCCGACGATTTCCAATGTCACCGCTACGCCTCGCGCGTCCAGCGCCGAGGTTCGCTGGACTACGAACGAGTTGGCAAGTGGTGAAGTGCGCTACGGTACGAGTGCCGGTAGTCTGATTCAGACCGCAACGGTGACGGCGCAGGCTACGAGTCAGCTTGCTGTGATCGTGGGCCTGACACCACAAACGACATACTATTATCAAGTCATATCCCGCGATGCTGCCGGCAATGAGTCTTCATCGGCGGTTTCCAGTTTTACTACTCTGAATGCCGCGCCGATCCTCTTCGTGGACGATGATCAGGGGGCAACCTACGAACGGTTCTTCAAAGCCGCACTCGATGCCAACGCCTACGTTTATGACATCTGGGATGCGCAGTCCATTGGCCGCACTCCCTCCGCGTCGGATCTTGCTTTGTATCGCCGCGTAATCTGGAATACGGGCTACGACTACTTGGCTGCCACCGCCGGCATTTCCTCCACTGAAGAAGCCGCCATCCAATCGTATTTGAACGGTGGCGGACGGATTTTCATCTCGGGCCAAGATGTGCTCTACAATGGCGTGAGTGCCGGCTTCCAAACCGGATATCTGAAGGTCGCTTCGTATGCTAATGACGTGACCACCGCAAATCACACCGAAACCGGGATGCCAGGAAACGCGATCAGCAACGGAATGAGTTTGGCGCTTGCCAAGCCGAGCGATTTTCCGACGCTCTACGTGGACGGCATCACACCGGTTGCAGGTGCGGAAGCGATGTTCCGACACAGTGTCGCGAATTCCGCGTTCGGTTACTCCGCAGTCAGCTATCGCGGAGATTACAGCAACGGGGGATTCGGCGTCGTATTCATGACCTTCCCGTTCGAAGCGATCAGTAGTTCGGCGGCCGATCCCAACAACCAGAAGTTCGTCATGAAAAAAGTGATGGACTACCTGGATGTCGGCGGCACCGCTTCAAAGTTTGTCTACACCAATCCCGCCTCGTACGCGACCACAGAGGGTGTGACCACCATTAGCTTC
>JBJOLO010000264.1:0-10363 GCA_046045565.1 Planctomycetota bacterium
GTTTGGACCGTCGCTGTACATGAAACGCTCATCATGAGCGCCGGCCCGCTTCGGCGCGCCGCCGCCTTCCTCCACCGTCTGATTGGCGCCGCCATCGGGCGGGTTCCAGCGGTCAAAGCCGTACTGCGCTAGATCAGCCTGCGTGAACTCGGTCCCGTTGATCGGCTTGCTGCAGTGCCACTTCCCCTTATAGATCGAATGGAAGCCGGCAGCCGACATCACCGTGGCCATGTTAGGTAGGTCCACTGGCATCTCGTCCTGTGGATACTGGTCCGACGGCATGTCCTCCTCAAGCGTCGATAGGACGTTGTGCTGCGCGGGGAAGTAGCCGGTCATCCAGGTGACGCGGGCGGGCGAGCACATGCAGGAGTTGGTGAAGGCGTTTTCGAACGTCAGTCCATGCTTCTTGAGTCGCATCAGGCCCGGCAGGTTCTGTTCGGCCCAGTTCCGCGGGAAATGTTGGATTCCCCGATCCTGGTCAGTGCAGAGGATCAGCACGTTGCGAGGCAACCTTCGACTACGGTCGTCACGGTCGGCCGCCTCGGTGTTGCCCTGGCCGAGTCCGGCGAGCGAGATTCCGGTCATACCCGCCTTGAGCAGGTCGCGTCGATCGAGATTGGAAAAGTTGGCCATGCGTGTACCCGTTTCGTGGTGAAGGCGAGTGGCCCGTACGTTGCGCGATGCAGCGGCCCGGACGCTCTGAGGTAGGAATAGGAAAAATCGATCACGCGAGTTCGAACGCTCGGCCCTTCTCGATGCTTATTGTCGCGACACCGGAAGTCCCGTTGGCTGCCGATGCCGCAGCGTGACAAGAACAGAATAACCCGGGATGGGGGCTACACTTGTTCAACCAGTAACGGAGCCATTAGAAAAGCTACGAGGTATTTGCCGTTCGACAGTCACGCCTGACAGGGGCGGCTGACAAAAGCGGAGAAATGCCGATCGTTTGGAACCCAGACTTACTGGGAAACCTGCGTAGTATGATTGCGCTAACCGTTGCGCGAAAGGGCCACGAGCGGGCGCTCGATCTTCAAAGTCGAGTCTTGCGACAAGTCGACGATCGCAGGGGTGGCTTGCAGGTTGGAGGGACGCCAGACTTCCACCACGGGCTGCGTGTAATTGTTGGAACGGACACGAATCACGCGGCCTAGCCACTGATGCGAAAGCGAGACATAGGAACCGATCGGGAACAGCCCCACCGTTTGGACGAGTGCCCGGACTGCCGCGGGGTCAAATTGGCCCTGGCTCGCCTTGCGTATCATCAGCTCCATCGCGCAATACGACATCATGCCTGCTCGATGCGGTCGCGGTGACACCAGCGCGAGGTAAGTGTCCGCGACACTCGCCAGTCGAGCCAGTGGATGGATTTCGTCAATATTGGATTTGCGAGGATAACCGCCGCCGTCGATCCGTTCGTGCATCTGATACGCGATCATGCGCGATGCGAGCGATAGACGATGCGTGGAATCCTGCAGCATGTCGAGCGTATGCAACGGATGCCGGGCGATCTCCGCGTACTCGTCGTCGCTCAACTTGCGTCGGGCTTCGCGGATCGACGACTGCACGCGCAACATGCCGATGTCATGGATCAGACAGCCGATCCCCAGATCCATTAACTCCTGTTCGTTCAGGCCGAGATTCGTGCCCATCGCCGTGGCGAGCATGGCCGTGTGAAAGCTATGTCGCATCGGGTAGCTGAATCCGCACGGGTTGCCGGCCAGGCAGATCATCGAGTCAATGTCGTTCTTGATGCCTTCGAGACTTTCGCGCGTGACCTCCTTGGTCGTATTGAGGTCGAGCTCCGCCTTCTTCATGCAGTTGTCGGCGAGCGTTTCGAGTTGAGATAGTCGCTGCTCGGTGCGTTCGGTCAGGTGCTCGAGCAACCCTGGTGCGTACGATACCGGCTCGGGCTTACGCATCCGGTCGGAAAACTTTTCGCCCGTGCCAACGATCGGCCCGGTTTTCTTCCCCTTCGACTGCGTGTCCAGGAAATCGCTCTCCACATTGCGATGCTGGACCAGGGGAGCGGCACGATCCGCTACGGCATGGCGGGCTCGCCCTTGCGGCTTGAACGACTGCATCCGGGCAAAGTCCCCGATGCTGACGACCACCGAGTCGATCAAGCGTTCGTGGAGCCGATCGAGCATCGGCGCAGTGAGCTTCATCCCGGCCGCGATCAGCTTCGTCTGCTTCTGATCAAAGATGGGAGCGCCGAGCTTGGTGCCTACCTTCAGCGCCGAGGTGGGGACTCTGGTAAAGGCTTGGCCGTCCATGTGGCGCGAAACTCCCTCAGTCCGGTGGCTCCGTAGGCGGAAGCCTGCGGTGGTCCGGGCTTGCGCTTCCATGCCGCGTCGCAACGAGCATCATTGCAGCTAGCATCCTAGCATCTTGGCAACTAGCATCGCCGCGATCGGCATCCCGCAGGCTCCTGCTTCCGAGTCCCCGCAGGCCGGATCTGGAATCGTTCCAGTTCAAAGCATGAGGTCGCACAATCCTCGCGCCAGTCCGAGGGCGGGAAGACTGCAAGCAGGACCCGGAAGGGGCGTACTATACCCAAACAGGTCGAAGGGTGTCGATGCTGACTTCAGCACCGGAAAATAACGATTTCGCCAGGATCCGCTCGGGTGGCACTGCCAGCCATGACCGAAAAAGGTCATGGCTGACAGTGTCGATGGGACCACGGGCGTGCGAACTGCCGAGAGGTTCCCCAACCATTCCAGTGGGCTGGGGCGTAACCACTGAGCAAAGACAACGAAGCAGATCGTCCGGGTGGCACTGCCAGCGCCCTATCACGGCCAAGTCGCGCCCCGGCTTACAGCGAATCCCAGAGTAGGCGTTTGAGTTCGGTCATGGCGGTCAGATCCCGCTGACGGCCCTCTGCGGCGAAGACATTTTCCAGGTTGCTGAGGATGCGCGAAAGCCACTGATGGTGGTTGGCCGGGTTCAGCACCTCTTCGTGTTCCAAGAGTGAATGGCCGGTAAGCTCCCGCAATCGCTCGATCGCTTCGGGACGCGAAAGGGCTTGGCCGCCGAAAAACGGATCGATGATCAGCCAGCGGTTATCCACAAAAACACGGACCAGGAAGTGCCCCGGTGTGTTCAGTCCCTCGATGCGGAGTCCCACTCGCTCGCCGACCACCTTGTAAACCAAAGACAACAAGATCGGAATACCCTGCTTGTTCTCTAGAACGGCAGGCAGGTAGCTGTTGAGCGAACTGTAGTAGTTCTGAGTGTTCCCCGCGTATCCATCCTGATCGAATAGTACGGAGTGCAGGTGAGCGAGTCGGGCCGTCGGGGCCCCGCTTCGCGAACCATTTCGCACCCGGTCGGCCAGTTCGGCGAATTGATCGTCCAAGGCGTCCAGCGACACATGGTCTAAGGAATGCATCGACACGGCTGCCACCGCCCGCCACAGCGATTCGGTCTGCTGCAACGATTCGAGGTGCTGAGCGAACATGCGAAAGGCTTCAGGGCGACATACCATCGGTTGCGAACTCACGGTCGGCTCCAGTTTCTAATGCAAAAACGCGGTGTGATCCTCCATTCTAATTGCCCGATCAAAAATGTCTCGCGATAGATAAGAAAGCGGGGAATCATTAGAATAAAAGGCGTCGTTTCGTGCCCCGCCGGGCCCTTTTTTGCCGACTCAACCAGGGAGGTTCCCATGACCTGCAACCCCGTCCATTGGCTGGTTAGCGCCTTGGCGTTTTTGTCTTTGAACCTGCTGTGTCCGATGGTCGTCAACGCGGCCGAGATTCGCGGGTCGTACCTGGAAAGCCGCAGTTGTCAGATCTATACGGGGCCTTGCTTTGCCAATGCCGAAATCGGGCTGATGGGCAAGGATGCGATGCTAGCCTGGCATGTTGACCAAGGGAGCCACCAAGGAGTCGAATTGGCGGGGCTGAACGTGATCATGCTGATCAGCGCCACCGATACGCTGGCGCACGCCGGGATCGACGATCCGAAAGGAATCAAGTCCGTGATTATCGTCGATGAGCGAGCGAATGCAGCGCAACGCGAGGCACTGATCGATTTTGTGCGGCAACGGACCGGTCGAGCCGGTCGTGAGGTCGTCCGAGTGAAGACCTCACCCATCGATATGCAACTGGACGAGATCAACCTTCGCGGCGAAGTCACCGCTGGAGCGATGGTCAAGTTGTCGACACGACGAGCTCGAAAAGGTGATTGCATTTGCTCGAATGAAATCGCCTATTACCCGCCGCTCACGGAACTCCAGAACTTTACGCCCGGAGTGTCCGTTGAAGCCGAAGTCAAAGGGTCGGTGGTCGGAAGCCAGCGATGGTCGATGCCCAACAGTCGTAGCGCCTACATGGGCCTGTTCGCATTCTAGGTGCGATGCGAGCCAGCAGATCAATAGCTCTTCTCGCGAGAAAGACTCAGGCATGCTAACTCGCCGGCAAGGCTATGCAGCGTCATCAGCGTCAAGCGCGATCGCATCTGCCGGTGCGATGTTGTGTCCGTTGAAGGTTCCTCCTGATCGAGTGGTGGGAAGTCGATGATTTTGTTTGCAAAGTTTCGGTCCGCAAGGATCCTGTCTTCCGAGTTTCTCGCTGCCATGTTTCTTGCGGCATGGATCCAAGTGTTGAAGACGATGGCTGCGATGCGGCACGTCGCAATCGTTCATGGTTCGCCGCGGGACTGCCGAATTTTGATGGGTGTCGCGCTGATGGGAGCCGTTGGCGGCGCGGCGCATGCGAGCGAGTCCGAGGATTTTTTTGAGGCCAAGATTCGACCCGTTCTGGTGGGCACCTGCTTTCGTTGCCATGGCGAGACGAAAACCGGAGGATCGCTGCGCGTCGATACTCGCGACAACCTGATGAAAGGCGGCGATTCGGGGGCAGCGATTGTACCGGGCAAGCCTGAAGAAAGCTTGCTGATCCAGGCGATCGAGCGCGGCTCGGATGTGTCGGCGATGCCGCCCGATAAGTCACAAGCGTTGCGCGCTGATCAGATCGCCGATTTTGCGAAGTGGATCCGTGACGGCGCGGTCTGGCCCAGCCGGTCGGCAAAGTTTGTCGCGGAGCGGCATTGGGCCTTCGAACCGCTGGGCCAATCGCCGGTGCCCGAAGTAAAAGACCAGGCCTGGAATCGCTCAAGGATCGACCCGTTCGTTCGTCAACGTCAGGAGGCGGCGACTCTTGCTCCCGCGCCAGTCGCGGACAAACGCACGTTGATTCGCCGAGCGACCCTGGACTTGACGGGGCTGCCGCCAACCGCGGAGGAAATCGAGGAATTCCTTGCAAACGATTCGCCCGATGCCTTCGAGGTCGTCGTGGATCGGTTGCTGCGGTCGCCGGCCTACGGCGAACATTGGGGCCGGCATTGGCTCGATGTGGTGCGCTACGCCGACACCGCCGGAGAAACGGCCGATTATCCCGCACCGCATGCGTGGCGATATCGAAACTATGTCGTCGACAGCCTGAATGCGGATCTTCCCTACGATCAGTTTGTACGGGAACAAATTGCCGGCGATGTACTTGCCACGCGTCGGCCCGATGCACGGTACAGCGAGCAGATCAAGGCGACCGGGTACCTGGCGATCTCGCGCCGATTCGGATTCGACTCGGAGAACTACCACCATCTCACAATCCAAGACACGATCGATACGCTCGGGCAGTCGATTCTCGGCCTGAGTCTGGGATGTGCACGTTGCCACGACCACAAGTTTGATCCCGTGACGATGCAGGACTATTACGCGCTGTTCGGAATTTTTGACAGTAGTCGCTATCCGTTTCCGGGTTCCGAGCAGAAACAGAAGGTCCGTTCGCTTGCACTGTTGGTTCCGCCGTCCGAGGTGCATTCGCGATGGCGTGAGCACGAAACGAGGGTCGCATCGCTGACCGATCAATTACAGCGACTCGGACAAGCTGTTCCGCCGGGACTGTTGCGATCGCTGCACGACATGGATGGCGATTTTGAATTGCAGGCGCCGGCAGCGGGTGGAAGCAACGGTGTGCTCGTTCCCCCTTGGCAGTATGAAGGTCCGATTGCGGTCACGAATGCGGCACAAAGTCCTTATAAGAATGTCTACACGGGAGGACGCAACGGTGCGAGTATCGCCAACGACGCGGGACCGTACCGCATCGTGCAGGCGATTCATCCGCGTCGAACCGCCGATGCAAAGCCGCTGTTCCATGTGAATCTCGATTTCCACGTCGCCGCGCCCGGTGGCGATCGCACGGGGGTGCATCGGTTTGTACTAGGGGATCTTGCCGGACAGGCGGTGGTCGAACTGGCGATTTCCGCGGAATCGATTGCGGTTCAAGCGGGCGACAAGATCGAGACGCTCGCCGCGCTGAAGCCGAACACCTGGCATAACCTGCAACTGTCGGTCGATCTGCAGGGAAAACGGTTTTCCGGACGCGTTGGAGTTCCGGGGGCTGTTAGCGAGTTCGTGGGAGTTCCGCTGTCGAACTCCGGCGACCGTTCGGTTGAACTGGTGACATTCGCTGCGATTCCCACGGCCGAGGGCAAGTTGCCGGCGTTGGAACTCGATAACTTCTCGATTCAAGATTCTCCTTTTCCGGATGTGACTGCCGATGCGGTGATCGCGGCCCCAACGAGCGATCGTCCCGACATTAAATCGCTATCGGAGAAACTTCAATCGTTGATGGGGATCGACGGGGATTTGGAACTGCAAGTTCGAGACGAGGCGCTGAAGAGTCCTTGGAATCCCGGGCCCAACAGTTTGGTGAAACTTGCGACGACGGCGCAAAGTCCCTTTCAGAATCTGTATCCCTCGGGAGAACTTGGCCTGCAGTTGCCGAATCGGGCCGAGTACGACGGATTCGGCTTAACGCTCTCGAAGTTGCCGGTGAATGCAGACGGTGTGTTGTACGCGAGTTTCGATTTCCGTTGCCGTGACAATGCGGCCAACGGTATGGGATCCTGGCGATACTACTTGGGCCACGGTGCGGGATCGAATACGGCCATCGAGTTGTTTTTCAATGATCGTGAGTTTTTCCAGCGGCAAGGCGACGACAAATTGCCTGTCGCGAGTCTGAAATTGGGAACGTGGTATCAGGTCCGGTTGAAAATCAATCTGCGGGAGAAAACCTACGTCGGCGAATTGTCCTTCACCGAGGGTTCGAAGGAATTCAGCGGACAACTCGCCAAAGGCTGGGACGGTCAACTCGATTACACCTTCATCGATAGCTACGGCCACATTCCAGGTATCCGACCGGCGCTCGATGCAGACAATTTCTTTTTTAGCGATAAGCCTTTGCCCGAACTCAACGAGGCAAATGCGGCCGCGAACGCATCACGAACGGCGCGACTGGAGCAGATTGCCGAGATCAGGCGACAGATTGCAGCGGTGCAATCCAATGCCGCAGGGCTCCGTCAGGAACTGGAACAGTTGCTCGCGCTCGGGATGTACCCCATGGCCTACGCCATGTCAGAGGGCACTCCGCACCACGTGCGACTGCATCGACGCGGTGAACCCGACCAACTTGGCGACGAAGTTGCCCGCGGATTCCTCCGTGTGCTCGGCGGCGGTTCGTTACCGCGCGAAGCGCTGGGCAGCGGTCGCATGGAACTTGCCGAATGGCTCACCGGTTCCGCAAAAGCGCTGCCAGCTCGTGTGATTGCCAATCGCGTTTGGCAGTACCATTTCGGTCGCGGGTTGGTGAAAACGCCCAACGATTTTGGAATGCGAGGCATGCCTCCGACGCACCCCGAGTTGTTGGAGCACCTGGCCGACGAACTGGTTCGCAGCGGTTGGTCGCTGAAGTCGCTGCATCGGGTGATCATGCTGAGCGCCGTCTACCAACAATCGTGCCTTGCGAGTACCGGGGACGCGAATGCGGCGCGGGACGCGGGGGCAGGGGCTTCGTCCGGCTCAGCTGGCAACTCCGGCGGGGCAGGGAACAGCAAGGCAACTTCGCAATCGGTTGAGTCGCGACTGACTCCGCAGGATCTCTATGTGGGCTTCGCACGTCGCCGATTGTCGGCTGAGGAAATCCGGGATGCGATTCTGGTAGCCAGCGGCGGCTTGGACAAAGCACCGGGCACCACGCACCCGTTTCCAGCTCCCACCACCTGGGGTTACTCGCAACATGCTCCCTTCACGGCCGTCTATGAACACTCGAAAAGAAGTGTGTACTTAATGACGCAGCGATTGAAGCGTCATCCGTTCCTGGCCCTGTTCGATGGCGCCGATCCCAATGCAACCACGGCAGACCGCCTGATTACCACCGTGCCGACCCAGGCACTGTTTTTTCTTAACGATCCATTTGTGCATGCCTTAGCAGATCAGTGGGCGGCGAACGTATTGGGTAGTTTGAGTGATGCGGATCGAAGCGAGCCTACTCGATGGATCGATCTGGCGTACCGAAGCGCGTACGGGCGGTTGCCCGGCGATGTCGAGCGAGCGGACGCGGTTGATTTCGTGCGAGTCACGCAAGCCGAACTCGTTAGCGGTGGTGCGGATCAACCCGATCGAAGGGCTTTGGCCGCGCTCCTGCGTACGCTGCTGGCCAGCAATGAATTCCTGCATGTGGAGTAATATTTTCGATGGCTAATCAAGCTTTTTGGAGTCCGACGCGTCGCGGAGCGCTGCGATCGATGGTTGCAGGATCGATGCTGTTCCCGCAGCTCGTTTCGCAGTTGACGGCCGACGAGAATTCGCCGTCGAAGGCCGTGGATCCGCTGGCGCCGAAGCCACCGCATTTTCCCGCGAAGGCCAAGCGAGTCATCTTTCTGCACATGAGCGGCGGAGTGTCTCACATCGAGTCCTGGGACCCGAAGCCCAAGCTGGCTGCCGATGCCGGCAAGACGGTCAGCGTCAACGAGTTTCAAGGTCGCAAGGGGGATTTCAAAATGTACCTGCGCGAGCCGCGATGGCAATTCTCGCCGCATGGGAAATCCGGGATCCCGGTTAGCGACTTGTTTCCTCACTTGGCCGAGTGCGTCGACGACTTGTGTGTGATTCGTTCCATGACGTCGAACCACACCAATCACTACGAAGCGACGCTCGGTATCCATACCGGCTCCTTCACTTTCGCTCGACCGAGCATTGGATCCTGGTTGAGTTACGGGCTGGGCACCGTCAATCGCAACCTGCCCTCGTTCGTTGTCATCGCGCCCTTCTCGCCCTATGCCGGTGGCCAAGTATGGGGCAGCGATTTTCTGCCCGGCGCCCATCAGGGCACGCTGGTCGTCCCGGGGCCGGAGCCGGTGGCAAACATCCGACGTCGCGTGGCTTCGGGCAAGTTGCAGGAACTGGAAATGGGGCTGCTTTCGAAGTTGAACCAGCGGCACATGGCTCCGCGGAGCGACGACCCGTTGCTCGCTGCTCGAATCAAGTCATACGAAACCGCCTTTGGCATGCAGTCCGAGATGCCCGAGGTTTTTGACCTTTCGAAAGAAACCGAATCGACCCTGAACCTGTACGGACTGGAGCGAGGCAGTACCAAAGGCTTCGCGTGGCAGTGCCTCGTGGCTCGGCGTCTTGTCGAACGTGGAGTGCGGTTTGTCGAACTGATCGACGTTGGCTCGTCGAACAACTGGGACGCGCATGGCGATATGGCTACGCATACGCCGCTTGCAAAGAATGTCGATCAGGCGATCGCTGGACTGCTACGTGATCTCAAGCAGCGGAGTATGCTCGACGATACCCTGGTGGTGTGGACCACCGAGTTCGGTCGAACGCCCTTCAATGCGGCTGCCGACGCAAAGGGGCGCGAGCATCATCATTGGGTCTTTTCTTCGTGGTTGGCTGGCGGTGGCGTGAAGCCGGGCATGACCTACGGTGAATCCGACGAATACGGGATTCATGTCGGTCAAGACGCAGTGCACGTGCATGACTTCCATGCCACGATCTTGCACCTGATGGGACTCGATCACGAACGCCTCACCTATCGGCACTCGGGACGCGATTATCGACTGACTGACGTCCACGGCCGCGTGGTGAAAGAGATTCTTGCCTGATACGCGACGGGAGAATTTACTCGCGATATGGTAGGCTCGAATACTCCCAACCAAAAAATCCAACGCTCCCCTCGCCCCAGTATTCTCTGGGGAGAGGGGTTGGGGGTGAGGGGGAAATCCGGGTTCACTTACCGAACACCAGTCTCCATTCGAGCGCGCGCAATTCACGTCGACCTCGATTCGCCAAAGGCCCGGTGTTGGTCGCGCGATCCGCATTGTGAACCCTCACCCGGCCTTCGGCCGCCCTCTCCCTTGATTACAAGGGCGAGGGCAGGAGAGTTTGTGAATAGGCAGCACTCAATCCGCAATCAATCCGCACTCAATCCGCCCTAAATCGGCCCTCAAGCAGCAATCCCCCGACTCGAATAATCCAAACCAAAACCCCAACTCTCCCCTCGCCCCAGTATTCTCT
>JBJOLO010000288.1:0-15424 GCA_046045565.1 Planctomycetota bacterium
AGAAGCTGATGACCCCGATCGGCGGCGGCGTTCGCGTCCGTCCGACCGACGCCCTTTCGCCCGGCAAGATCCAGGTGAATCCGGAAGTCGCCGAGACGAAGGACAAGATCAAGGTTGCCGACCTCGCCGCAGACGTCTGGTGGTGGGACTAAGGCAGACTAAGGGATTCGGGCACGCTAAATCAGTCCAGCGTGACCCCTTTCCGCAACATGAGGTTGCCGTACTTCGCCGTTTCTCCGGTCATTACGATTGCAAACGCCTGCTTTGCTCGTTCGTAAAAAGCGAATCGTTCCAACCGCTCGGGCGCCGGTGTTTTCGGTGCCAGCCGTAAGACCACGTTCATGTAAGACGGTTCGACTTGCGGATCGACTGAATCGCCCGGCACGGGAGCCATCATCGCCAGGGGCGTTGCCACGAACGTATCGAGTGCCAGAAGTGGCAGGATCGCTTCGAGCAGTTCGGTGACCCGCAGGCCGTCGGCGCGGATGACCGCCGGACCGAGGCTATGGCCCGGGAAGTGGGCATCGGCGAGTACGATCTCATCTCCGTGTCCCATCCGATACAAGACGGAGAGCAGTTCGGGGCTCATCCGCGGTGAAATGCCTCGCAACATCGTTGTTGTGATCCTTGCTGCTGTTAGCCTTCTCGCTTCTCGATGCGGGCCCAGGTGTCTTTCAAACCCACGGTGCGATTGAAGACCAGTTGGCCCGGCCGGCTGTCCTGAGAGTCGACGCAGTAATAACCTTGCCGCTCGAATTGGTAGGCAACTCCCGCCTGAGCCGAAGCGGCCCAGGGCTCGATCATCGCAGTGCGGTTGATCGTCAGTGAGTTCGGGTTGAGGTGGGCTCGCCAGTCTTCACCGGGAGCGAGGTCGTTCGGGTCCTCTTTGCTGAAGAGTCGATCGTAGTTTCGAATTTCACCGGAGATGGCGTGCGGCGCGGAAACCCAGTGAATAGTCGCCTGCACTTTGCGACCGTCGGGTGACCATCCGCCACGCGTCGCCGGATCGTAGGTGCACCGAAGTTCCTTGATCGCGCCGGTGGTTTCGTCTTTGATCACGCGCTCGCACTTGATGTAGTAGGCATATCGCAGCCGCACTTCTTTGCCCGGAGACAGACGGAAGTACTTCTTGGGCGGATCTTCGCGGAAATCGTCTTGCTCAATGTAGAGTTCGCGCGAGAACGGCACCTTGCGGGTGCCCATGCTCTCGTCTTCGGGATTGTTGATCGCCTCGAGCTCCTCTACCTGTCCTTCGGGGTAATTCTCGATCACAACCTTGATGGGATCGAGAACCGCCATGACGCGTTGAGCACGCTTGTTCAGGTCATCGCGGAGGCAATGTTCGAGCAGAGCGACATCAGTCATACCGTTAAATCGCGTCACGCCGATTTTTGCGCAGAAGGCTCGCAATGCCTCGGGGGTGAACCCGCGGCGACGCATGCCCGCAATGGTCGGCATGCGCGGGTCGTTCCAGCCGGCGACATGTTTCTCCTGTACGAGTTCCAGCAGCTTTCGCTTGCTCATCACGGTGTATGTGAGATTCAGCCGGGCGAACTCAATCTGCTGCGGTGCGAAGATGCCCAACTGCTGGATGAACCAGTCGTACAACGGGCGATGGATTTCAAACTCCAACGTGCAAATCGAGTGGGTGATCCGCTCGATGGAGTCGCACTGGCCATGGGCAAAGTCGTACATCGGATAGATGCACCAGGCATCGCCCGTGCGATGGTGCGTCGCGTGCAGGATGCGGTATAGGACCGGGTCTCGCAAATTCATGTTGGGCGACGCGAGATCGATTTTAGCTCGCAAGGTGCGACTGCCGTCGGGAAATTCGCCGGCTCGCATGCGGGTGAACAAGTCGAGGTTTTCCGCGACCGATCGGTCGCGATTGGGGCTGGGCTTGCCAGGTTCGGTCAACGTACCGCGATATTCGCGGACTTGATCCGGCGTGAGATCGCAGACGAACGCCTTGCCGTCGCGGATCAGTTTTACCGCCCAGTCATAAAGCTGTTCAAAATAGTCGGAGGCGTAATACAAGCCGTCCCATTGAAAGCCGAGCCACCGGACGTCTTCCATGATGGAGTCGACGTATTCGGTATCTTCCTTGGTTGGATTCGTGTCATCGAATCGCAGGTTGCACTTGCCGCCATACTGCTGAGCCAGGCCGAAATTCAGGCAGATCGACTTGGCATGGCCGATATGCAGGTATCCGTTCGGCTCCGGGGGAAATCGAGTGTGAACGCGGCCGCCGTGTTTTCCCGACGCATTATCCTGATCAATGATTTCCCGAATGAAGTCGGTACGAATCGGCTCTTGCTCCGTCATGTTGCTCGGTCCTGGCTGAATAGGTTGGCAAAAAGGCTGGAATCGCAGCTTGAATTGCGCGAATCCTGGTCACCATTATTGAGAGAACTTCGCCCTGTATCCAGGCCGGTTTCTGCAGGAAATCACCTCGAAAAGGCGGCGGTCGCTTAGGATCTCGGTCTGTTTTGAGCGTGCGTAAGGCTGGCATCGATTCGTGTCAGCGTGCGATCGCGACCGAGTATCACCATGGTTTCGTACAGTCCGATGCCGACCGTCTTCCCCGTCAGGGCCATACGCAGCGGCTGAACCAACTGGCCGATCTTCAGTTGTTGACGGGTCGCAAAGTCTTTCAAGGCCGCCTCGAGTGTCGTGGTTTCGAACGGTTCGAGCGTTGCCAGGATGAGGCGGAACGCGTTTACCGCCGCGAGACTTTCGGGACTTCCCAATGCTTTGGCGAAATCTTTTTCGTCGTACTTCAGCTGATCGTCGGCCAGGAAGAAATCGGCCAGGGTCAGCACATCACCGGCCACCTTGATCCGATCGCCGGCAGCCTCCAGGAGTTGCGTGAGGTACGGGCCGATTTCGCACGGAGGCGGGGAAGTAACCAATCCGGCTCGCTGCAAATACGGCAAGACAAAAGCAACTTTTTGTTTCAGCGGCAACGCGCGCATGTAGCGTTCCTGGAAGGCGAGCAGTTTTTGCGGGTCGAAACTTGCCGGGGCGCGATTCACCCGCTCCAACGAAAACTCCTGAATCATCTGCTCGCGTGTGAAGTCCTCGCGACGATCGTCGTACGACCAGCCCAACAGCAGCAAATAATTGATGATCGCGTCCGGCAGATAACCTGCCTGCTGATAGAAATCGACAATCACCGGATTAAACGTTTCCGCCGAAGTCGTTTGGCCCATGGCGGTCATGATCGCGATGCCTTGATCGTAGAGTTTCTTGAACTCGACATTCTTCAAATACTGCGCAATCTTACGCTTGCTCAATTTGTTCTTACTGCCGGGCTCCGCCACATACGGCAGGTGCGCGAATTCGGGCAGCGGGTAATCGAGACTCTGCATGATGAAAATCTGCCGCGGCGTGTTCGACAGATGCTCTTCCGAACGGATGACATGCGTGATCCGAAAGTCGTAGTCGTCCACGGCGCTGGCCAGATGGTAGAGGCACGTTCCATCGGCTCGCTGAATCACATGATCCTGCTCGTGTCCCCAATCAAAAGCCACGTCACCGCGGATCAGATCGTGAAACTCGCACCGGCCTTCGCGCGGCATCTTCAATCGCACGACAGCCTGGCGTCCCTCGGCCTCCCACGCTTTTGACTGCTCGACCGTTTCAGCCATCCAGCGTCGACTGTAGAGAAAAGGCCGCTGCGCTTTTTCCGCCGCTTCACGCTCGGCTTTGATCTCGTCTGTGGTTGCATAATCCCGATACGCCTTGCCGCGACGCAGCAGCTCGTCGACCGCAGCCTGATAGCGGGGAAGCCGTTGCGACTGGTAGTACGGCGCGTAGGGACCGCCTACCTCGGGGCCTTCGTCCCAAAGCAACTCGAGCCAACGGAATCCATCCAGGATCGGCTGCAGGGCCTCGGCCTTGTTCCGAGTCGCATCGGTGTCGTCGATGCGCAACAGGAACTCACCACCATGCTTCTTCGTAAAGAGCCAATTGAACAGCGCTGTGCGAACACCACCGATGTGCAAATAACCGGTTGGACTGGGAGCGAAACGAGTGCGGATAGTCATCAGTGTGTGATCCTGCGATGCGTGCAGGGAAATCGTGGTGGTGGTGAGAGGGACGATGCAGGCTCGATTCTAACGATTTCCGGGCGACTGCAGAGTCGCCCGGGCTCGAAAGGCAAGATGATTCACGCCGCCGGCAGGACGAGCCTAGGAAATGGAAGCCGTGCATTTGCGGTCGAGATGCGTGTAACCGCCATCCACAAAGATGATTTGTCCTGTGGTGTGGCTCGACCGTGGCGAAGCCAGAAAAGTCACCATGTCGGCGATTTCCTGGCAGGTGGTGAACCGACGTCCCAGCGGAATCAGTTGCTCGAGGCTGTACCGGGTCGCTGCGGGATCAGGCAAGGTCTGCAACCATTTCTCGTAGAGCGGCGTCCATGTTTCTGCGGGAATCACGGCGTTGACTCGAACGGAATGCGGTGCGAATTCGACGGCCCATTCGCGTGTCAAACTGTTGATCGCCCCCTTCGCGGCGGCATAGGCCGAGGTGCTTCCTTGACCGGTTACACTGACCTTTGATCCGATGTTGATGATGTTGCCTTGCCGTCGCAGAAGTTCAGTCCGCGCGCAATGCACCAGACCATGCACATGCACCAGGTTGCGATAGAGCGACTGCACAAATTCGTCGGGAGTGGCATCCACTCCGACTCCGTCATTCACGCCCGCATTGTTCACGAGGATGTCGAGTCTGCCGAACGTTTGCACTGTTTCCTGCACCACCTTCGCGTACGATGCCGGTTGGCTCAAATCGGCCGCCACGAAATGATAGCGATCGCCCCACCCGAGCTTTTCCAATTCCTGCCGGAGTGTGCCCGCCTCGGGCCCCTCGCGATTGACGTTGACCACGCGAGCACCTTCGGCCGCCATGGCCGACACGATCGCTCGTCCAATTCCTTTCGAACCGCCGGTGACGACGGCGACTTTATCGCGCAACCCCAGGTCCATCATTCCGTTCCTTGATTCCGTTCCTCGAGTTCAGTTTTCGAGTTCGTTTCTGAAGGGTTCTGTTCTGCTTCGCGATCCAGGGCGGCGGTTACGGGACCGCACAAGAAATAGAGGAAAGCTTCCGTAATCACGCTTCCGGCGTATCGACCGTTGCCATGGCTGCGAAGCGATTAGGCGAGCCGGTAGAACTTTTTCGCGTTTTCCGACCAGAGTTTCTTTTGGTCGGCTTCGCTGCGGTTCGAGACGATTTGGCGTAAGGCCTCGATCCAGTTGCGAAGCGGGCTGCCCAACAGGCACACGGGCCAATCGCCGCCAAACACGACTCGGTCCGGTCCGAAACTATCGAGACAGTGATTCACGATCGGCGCCAGATGTTCCGGCTTCCAACCGCTCGGCGCCCGCGCGACGATCCCTGAAATCTTGCAAATCACGTTCGGCCGTTTGCTGAGGGCCTCCATGTCGCGTCGCCACGGATCGACCTCATGCTCCGGCTTTTCGTCGCCGGCCAGTTTCTTGTCAAACGCTTTCGGATCGGCATTGCCGCAGTGATCCACCACAAAGCGTGTGTCGGGACATTTTTCGCTGAGCTTGAGTCCGTCCAGCAATTCACCAGGACGCATGCAGAGATCGAAGCTCAGGCCCTGCTTACCCAACGCGGTGACACCGCGCACAAAATCGGGTTCCAAACAAGCGCCCCGCGGGGATTCCGGGTTGTGCAGTACCTGCCGGACTCCTTTGACAAATCCGCCCGCCACGTGACGCGCAACGTACTTTTCGAAGTCAGCCGATGCCGGCCGACCGCCAATCGTTGCGGCAATCGTATGGTCTTTGCCGCCGCGAGCCAAACCGACGACGTAGTCGGCCTCCTTATCGTGATCGCCTGTATCGACATCGACCTCCATGTAAATGGCCTTCACATTCAGGCCCGCGACCGCCTGTGCATACTCTTTCGGGCCGAAGTGATGTCGAAGCACTTCCGGGGCGCCTTTCAACCAGGGCAACCGAAGCTGGTCGAGATTCCACAGGTGTTGATGCGTATCGATGATCAACATGCCATTCTCTTTCTTTGAAGAATCGTTCGCTCCACACCGATCCGCCGACCGCTCATCGGCCGAGGCCGTGCCACCAAGCAAGGGAAACGCGGACAGCGAGGCTGCTGCTGAACATGCTGCGGTCTGGGCCAGGAATTGTCGCCGACTGGTATGCATTGCAAATGCTCCTCGTTGAACCGATGTGGGTAATGGAACCGACGATACGGTGTGAAAAGTTGCGATTTCGAAGGCCGCTATTTTCGCTCGATCCGCCCGACCTTGCAATCCGCGGGAAAGGGCAATCCGCGGGAAAGGGCAATCCGCAAAAAGGCGGTCCTCAACATCGCACCATCGGCCGCGAAGCCCGATTGTCCTCCGAACCGGTTCGTGAACAGGCATGCTGTGCGAATCGAAAAGGCCGTGCGAAACACGGACCCATGGAACAGATCGACGGGACCAGACGCTCGAAGCAAACGCGGTGCGCAACAGGACGGCAATCCCAACGGCCGGATTACGGAGCGCAGTCGTTCAGGAAGTCGATCAGTTGCCTCAAGCGACCGTAGTTGCGGCGATTGTACGAGAACACGAGTCGCCGCAGGCCTGCCAATTCCGACTGATCCGACTCTTCGCTCAAGGCCTCGGATTGGATGAACTCGCCTTCCGAGAGTAGGTCGGCGAAACGCTGGTTGATGGTTTGCAGTTGCGTTGCCGTTAGTTCGCGGTGCAACCGAAAAACCAATCGATGTTTTACGAAACGCATGCTATGGAACACACGGAAGAAATGCAGGACCTCGGCGACCGCCGTCGCGTAATGGTCGGTGATCTTGTAGAGGTGGAGGTCTTCCGGCGCAATCATGCCGCTGCCTAGCAATTCGTCGACAATGAACTCGTGCAGTCGGTCCCAGTAGCGGCTGCCCGGAGGCTGGACGAGCACGACCGGCACCATTTCTCTTTTGCCGGTTTGCAGCAACGTGATGACCTCCATGGCTTCGTCCAACGTGCCGAATCCTCCTGGAAAGCACACCACGGCGTCGCACTCCTTCACGAACATCAGCTTGCGCGTGAAGAAATATTTCATGTGCACGAGTTTGGAGTCGCCCGCGATGACGGCGTTGGCAGCTTGTTCAAAAGGCAGAATGATGTTGAGCCCCAGAGAGTGTTCCCGACCGGCTCCTCGATGTCCGGCCTCCATAATGCCGCTGGCGGCTCCCGTCACGACCATCCAATCGTTTTGTGCCATCGCACGGCCGAAGTCCATCGCCTGCGCATACGCGGGATGATCGGATCGCAAGCGTGCCGATCCGAACACGGTAACTTTGCGGCGGCGACGGTAGGGAGAAAAAACCTTAAACGCATACCGCAATTCGCGGATTGCTCGACTGAGAATCTTCAGATCGCCCCTCGAGGATCCGTCGGCGGCCAATTTATCGGCTGCCTCTTTGATCTGCAGAATCAGATCATCGATCGAGTTGCGATACGCAGGTGACTGTGAATCGTTCGGGCCATGCGGCCCCGAAGCTCCCGCCATAGATCGTACTCATTGCAAATCGACGCGCGGGGTGGAGACTTGTCTGCCGGTTCGAGGATCAACCACCGTCGTGGCGTCGCAGCCGTTTGTTCGCAATCCCGCAAATCTCCGACCGCGAAGATCGTGCGGCGAACCCACTAACTTCATCGTACGTTCGGGAACCTGCGGAGGCAAAAAAAGTCCGGCAGTGCCGACTCATGCGGAGGCACTACCGGACCCTCTAAGTGAATAGCCTGCTGCGGATTCCTTCGGACTAAGCCGAAGGACGGCGAAAGTGATCGTATGCTAACAGGACTTCGTGCAGATCGGTCGAGATGGTGATCTCGTCGTCCGCAAAGTCTCGGACCCAGGTCCGATTTCGCTTCACTGCGTCGATCAGCGATGGCAGGATATCCCCCAATCGCAAGGTGACCGTTCGGGTGAGCGGGAGTGTCTCCGGAAATGAAGTTTCCGGTTCACTCTGACCAACGAAAACTTTCAATCGAGGATGTGCCATTAGGTTCCTTCCTTGGCGTTTGCACTCGGCCCCTCGCTCCGTGGGGGCGGTTCCCTTCCGTCTCTCTCTAAATCGACCAAACGCCCCGACAAAATGGAAGAAAACCGCTCGCGACCGCAATTTTTTCGCTAGCATCCGCTCAACCGGCTGCATTTACCGTCACTCTGGGTAGAATTCGCGGTCTACAAACCGGAGGAGATATGGGAAAGAACTCGACGCCTGTTACTCGTTTTACCTGCATCGCCGCACTGGCATTCCTTTTCGTTTCGTCTCAGCCGCTGTCTTCAACCCAGATAGCGTCGGCGAGCGAAACCCTGGAGGCGAAGCTGCGATCCGAAGGGGTTGGCGAGCTGGTCGCTGCTGCCCGGCAGTCGGGTGATGCTTCGCGTGGCGCGATGCTGTTCCATCAGCCCAATGTGGGATGCGCCAAGTGCCACCTGCCACCGCCTCAAGGCACGTTGCGAAGTGGCGAGAGTATCACGGCGGCAATGAGTATCGGTCCCGACTTGTCGTTGCTGGGGCGCGATCCGATGCTCGATCCCCGCACCGCCAAGGCCGAGGCGATCTATGCGCACCTGGTCGAATCGATTCTCGATCCATCGAAAGTCATTCGCAAGGGATACGAGGCCCAGCAACTGGTCGATAGCGATGGGCGAAGCATCACCGGCTTTTTGGTGGAGGAGACGGACGAACGATTGGTGGTGCGTGATGTCAGCACGAACGAATTCCTGACGATCGCCAAGTCCAATCTTGAATCGCGACGACCGGCGGCGGTATCGATCATGCCTGCGGGCCAAGTCAACCAGTTGGCGGATCGGCAGCAGTTCCTGGATCTGGTCCGATACCTGGGGGAGATTGCCGAGGGCGGTCCGGCGCGGGCGCTGGCACTTCGTCCGACCCTGCTGCCGGCTGCGGTTCCGGTTCCGGCTTACGAGTCGGTCGTGGATCACGCCGCGTTGCTTGCGGATTGGCAGGAGCCGCAGAAATCAGCGGAAGCGTTGCAGCGCGGCGAGCAAATCTATCGGCGGCTTTGCATTAATTGCCACGGGACTCGCGAACAACCCGGTTCGCTTCCCACGTCGTTACGGTTTGCCGAGGGCAAATTTCGCAATGGCAGCGATCCCTTTCGGATCTACCAGACGCTGACGCACGGGTTCGGGCTCATGGCTGCCCAAACGTGGATGGTACCGCAGCAGAAGTACGACGTGATCCATTTCTTGCGCGAGCATTTTCTGCGTCCGCACAATCCATCGCAGTACGCTGCCATCGACAGTTCCTATGTGGCCGCGCTACCTCGGGGGAATACACGCGGTCCGGCTCCCAGTTCGATCGAGCCCTGGTCGGCGATGGACTACGGTCCCTACCTGATCTCCACTTACGAAACACGCATGCCGAAGCCGGCCGCGGGCAAACCGGCGGCACCGAATCTCGCCTACAAGGGCATGGCGATCCGGCTTGATGCCGGAACCGGCGGGGTGGCTCGCGGCACCCATTGGATGATTTTCGAGCATGACACGTTGCGCGTGTCGGCGGCATGGTCGCGATCGGATTCGGACCGCGGTCCCCATTTCATTGATTGGCGGGGCATTCACTTCGACGGCGCGCATGGCGCTCATCCCCATACCGTCGGCAGCGTTCTGTTGGCGAATCCACCCGGACCCGGATGGGCGGAACCCGCCACCGACGGCTGGGATGATCCTCGCGTTGTCGGACGTGACCAGCGAAAATACGGACCGTTGCCGCGAAGTTGGGCGAAGTTTCGAGGCTTCTACCAGTACGGCGATCGCGTGGTGCTGTCGTACGACGTGGGATCGACGTCGATCCTGGAATTGCCCGGCATGATGGTCTCCGAAGCAGGCACTATCGTGACGCGGCAATTGCAAGTCGGTCCACGCACACGTCCCTTGACGCTGCTGGTTGCGACACAAGTCGAAGAAGGACTGCGGATGGAATCGATTCCATCCGAGGACAAGTCGATGCTCGCCTGCGTCGTGCAAGGTTCCGGTGAGTCTTCCAAGGCGGGGATTGCGACCGCGGTAGCGCCCTCCGTGCCGGGAATGAAATGGGAACTGGCGGAGGGCGGGCGGATTTGCCTGCGAATTCCGGCCGGTGACGAGCCGCTGCGATTCGTCCTGGGGATGGATGCCGCGACGCGAGCGGGATCAGACGTGCAACAGTCAGATCAAAAGCAAACGGATCACAAGCAAACTCTCGCCGCCTTCGAAGGTCTCCACGATCAACTCACCGATCTCGCAGCACTCATGCGAGGCGGGCCTCGACGTTGGCCTGAAATCTTGAATGGTTTCATCGAGGACGGCGACGACCATGCGCCGTTTGCCGTCGACCGCTTCGTCATGCCGACTGCGAACCCATGGCTCGCGCAATTGCGGTTGACCGGTTTCGATTTCTATCCCGACGGCAACACCGCGGCTGTTTGCAGTTGGGATGGCGACGTATGGTTGATTCGCGGATTGCTCGCGCCGCCAACACCCGGTACCCGGCAGCGGCCCGTGACCTGGCAGCGAATTGCCTCGGGATTATTCCAACCGCTCGGACTGAAAATGGTTGAGGGCAAGATCTATGTGGGATGTCGCGATCAGATTGTGATCCTTCATGATCTCAACGGCGACGGCGAGACCGACCACTACGAATGTTTTAATAGCGATCATCAAGTGACGGAGCACTTCCATGAATTCGCGATGGGACTCCAGGTGGATGAAGCCGGCAACTTCTACTACGCGAAGTCGGCTCGCCACGCGCTGCCTGCGATCGTCCCGCAGCACGGGACGCTGCTGCGAGTCAGTCCGGACGGCAAAACAACGAAGATTCTGGCGAATGGATTCCGCGCGGCCAACGGAGTGTGCTTGAATCCGGACGGGTCGTTTGTAGTCACCGACCAGGAAGGGCACTGGAATCCGAAGAATCGCATCAACTGGGTCCGGCCTGTACCCGACGGCGAGCGACCGCGATTCTACGGCAACCTGTTCGGATATCACGATGTGACCGACAATTCGGATGCAGCGATGGAGAAGCCGCTGTGCTGGCTTACCAACGCCTTTGATCGCTCGCCCGCCGAACTGCTATGGGTGAACAGCGATCGCTGGGGACCGCTGAAAAGCTCACTACTCAACCTTTCTTACGGCTATGGCAAAGCGTACGTGGTGCCGTTCGAGCGTCTCTCGGATGGCAACGTGCAGGGAGGCATGTGCGAGTTGCCGTTGCCGACGTTTCCGACGGGGATCATGCGAGGCCGCTTTCACCCTGTCGATGGCCAGTTGTATGTCTGCGGCATGTTCGCGTGGGCCGGCAATGCCACGCAACCCGGTGGTATGTATCGGATCCGTTACACGGACAAGCCCGTACACCTGCCCGTCGGGCTCCGAGTGCGAGGTTCCACGGTGGAGATTGAATTCACCGATCCGATCGATCCGGCATCCGTCACCGACCTAAATCAATTCGCGGTCAAATGCTGGGATCTGAAGCGTTCCGCCGACTACGGATCACCCCATGTCAACGAGCGTTCCCTGGCCGTATCGGCAGCCAGGCTCTCCGACGATGGCAAGACCGTGCGACTGGAGTTGCCCGATTTGGCTCCGACATGGTGTATGTCGATCAGCTATATCCTTCAAGGACGCAATGGCGAGCCGGTGAAAGGACTGATCCACAACACGGTTCATTCGCTGAATCGTTAGCGGCAGCGTCGTCAGCAGCCGGACTTTCCGTTTCCCGGCTGTCCGTTTCCTGGCTGTCCGTTTCCTGGCTCGCCGTTTCCTGGCGTGACGTTACATCAGCCCGTCATCACGGCTGCGTATCGTGAACGGGCTGAGGCGGTCTGAAGTAGGGCGAGTGCAGTTCGGGATGCAAGAGTTCTTGATGCGAATCGCGCAGCCGTCGGGTTGCCGTCGCGATCCGCTCGGGGTGCCAACGTCCCTGGGGGGTGACGGTGGCCAGTTGCAATCGTTGAAGTTTGATCACCGCGTCGTCGATCTCGAAGTTCAGCTTGGTCTGAAAAACAGATTCAAACTTCCGTTCGATCGCAGCATCGAAGTCGTCGAGTGACCAACCGCCGATCGGGGCGTTGCGCCAAAGCAAATAGTAGGCGATCACCGTCTCGCGAAACTCTTGCTCTTCAGCCTCGTCGAAGATGCGGTGAATCACGCCCGCATTGCTGTCGAGATTCTGATAATAAAGGCTTTTGGTGACGCTCAATTGGTATTTGTTTTTGGTGTTGAGGTACCCGAAAATCGATTTGGCGCCGTACCCCATCGTGCCGGCGAGGAAGATGAGGAATGCCAGCATCCCCTGGATTCCGGAAAACACGAGCATCAAGGTGCCTTGAATGACCTTGAATGCCGTGAGCCCCAGACCGGAAATGGTCGGAAACAGAATTTTGCCCTGATCCACGAGACTCATCCGCACCGAGGTTCCGGGCAACATCATGTCGATGTCGGCCTTCGGCACGTTCTTAAACAACTTCAGGAAAATCGACCGGGCATTCAATCCATCCTGCGTTTCGTGGCGATCGTTCAGCCGGAATACCACGGCCAGGCGGCGGTAGGCGGGCACTTCAATCACTTGGGGACGGTACCAGGTTCGCCATGAACGTCGGATGCGACGACCAACGTGGTCGCCTCGCACGTATACCTCGAGCTGATCGAACAGGTCGAAGTTCATCCTCAGGTGGAGTCCCCAATCACTGGCGGCCCGCAAGGCGTTTTCGATCTCGTCGCGGGCCAGGCGGCGAAAGTTCGCTTGCTCGAGCAACCGCGTGATCTGCAGCACCATGTTGTCTGCCCGAACGCCTAATTCATCACGCGCATCGTCCGAGCTGTTTTCAATTTCGATGTCGGGATCAAAGGGCCCGTAGCTGTGCTTGAGTTGCTGAAGACGGGAGTGGAATTCAAGGTGGAGGCGGAATTCCAGCGCATCGCAAAAGTCGAGGAATTGCTGGCGGTCGACGGCTGTGAGCCCTTCACTGCTGGTGAGCCGTTGTACGAGCTCCCCCTTGTTGATGGGGATAAAGTGCTCGTTCATCTCGGGCGTCATTTCGTCGGTTTTCCTGACAACAAAGACTTGCCGGAGGTCTGACGGCTCTTCGCGCCTACCCGCCGCGGGTGAAGCCCACCGTCCGCGCGTCGGACTCCAATCGATCGGGCGGTGTTGCGCAGATTTTCGTGAGGAACTCCTCGGTCGATCCGCGATGCATGTCCTGTAGTGTCTAGTTTCGATCGCGTCTTGGCAAGTCGAACAAGCGGGCGTGCGGCGAATCGAGCGGTATACACCCGTCGGATTCCAAACGATCCGGGGATCGGATCGGGATGGTTCTCGCAACCGATGAGGATCCTTGTCAGCCAATCGGTGTTGGAGTAGAAACGGGTGATGCCCCGTACCAGTCCGATAGGTGCCGTCGTATTCGACCTCGACGGCTTGATGTTTAACACTGAGCAACTCTACCAACAGGTGGGTGGCGAGGTGCTGCGCCGACGCGGCAAGGTGCTCACGCGAGAACTGCTCGACCGCATGATCGGACGCCCCAGCCGCATTTCATTGCAGGTGATGATCGACTGGCACCAACTCGACTGCGATGTGGAGACGTTGCAGCGGGAAAATGACGAAATCTTCGATGAGATCCTTTCCACTCAGCTCGCGCCGATGCGTGGCTTGTGGCAACTGCTCGAGTCGCTCGAGAGCCATGCGGTTCCCAAGGCGATCGGCACGAGCAGTCGCCGGGCGTTCGTGGACAAAGTGCTGGGGAACTTTGAGTTATCGCCCCGCTTCCATTTCATTCTCACTTCCGAAAGTGTGACCCGCGGCAAACCCGATCCGGAGATTTACCTGCAGGCAGCCTCGCGATTCGGTTTGCAACCGTCGGAGGTAATGGTGCTGGAGGACAGCGAGATCGGCTGCCGCGCGGCCGTCGCCTCGGGCGCGATGGCGGTTGCGGTGCCGAGCGAACATACGGCCAGCCACGCGTTCCCGGGAGCCGCCATCGTTGCCGAATCGCTGGCCGATCCCCGCATCTACGCCGCCCTCGACATCCCGTCCCCTTTCGATCGATAAAGCGGCGTTCGGGGGTGAATCCGAGAGGGAAGTTGTGATCGCGTCAACTGCGGCCGCTCGTCGACGGCTTGCGACTCCACCGATCGAAAGGTCAAAATAGCTCGAGCTTTGTGAAGTAGACAAGACACAAGCGAGTTTGCATTCGTCTTCGTTTCGTTCATCATCGCGCGTGAGCGAGGCAGCCTATTGTCGGCCCGAAGTCGCCACGCAGATCGCCTCGCACTCACGTCATCGGAGAATGCCATGTCCGCATCGTCCTTTTCCCGTATGTCTGTCCGAGAAGCGCGGCAGGTGGACGCCATCGGCAAACCCATCCGTTTGCAAGGCTGGATTCGCACGCGACGCGATTCGAAAGGCGGCTTCAGCTTTCTCGAAGTAAATGACGGAACGTGCCTCGCCAACGTCCAAGTCATCGCCGATGCGAAACTCGAAAACTACGAAGCCGACATCAAGCGGTTGGCGGCGGGATGCAGTGTCACGATCGAAGGCGAGGTGAAGCCGTCAGGGGGCAAGGGACAGGCGACGGAAGTTCTGGCGTCGCGTGTTACCGTGCACGGTTGGGCCGATCCTGAAGCGTATCCCTTGCAGAAAAAGCAGCACACCTTTGAGAAACTACGGGAATGGGCCCATCTGCGGCCTCGAACGAATACCTTTGGTGCGATCGCCCGCGTGCGGAATTGCATCAGCGCCTCGATCCATGCTTTTTTCCAGGAAGAAGGGTTTTTGTACACGCAGACGCCCGTGATTACCGCCAGTGATTGCGAAGGCGCAGGTGCGATGTTTCGGGTCTCGACCCTCGATCCCGACAAACTGCCGAAACGCGACGGCAAGACCGACTACACGCAGGATTTCTTTCAAAAGCCGGCGTTTCTGACCGTCAGCGGACAACTCGAAGCCGAAATCTTTGCGTGTGCCCTCGGGAAGGTTTATACGTTCGGACCGACTTTTCGCGCCGAGAATTCCAACACCGCTCGGCATCTCGCGGAGTTCTGGATGGTGGAGCCGGAAATGGCGTTCTATGACTTGAACGACAACATGGATCTGGCTGAGCGTTTTCTCAAACGCATCATTCGCGATGTGCTTGAGCGTTGCGCGGAAGATATGGCGTTTTTCAATGAACGCATCGAACCCAAACTGATGGAGACATTACAGCAAGTATCGTCAAAAGCGTTCGAGCGCGTCTCCTATACCGAAGCGATCTCGATTTTGGAATCGAGTGGCCGGCAGTTCGAGTACCCGGTGCAATGGGGTGTCGATCTGCAATCGGAACACGAACGCTATCTGACCGAGGAAAAATTCCGCTGCCCGGTGATCCTCT
>JBJOLO010000296.1:0-3055 GCA_046045565.1 Planctomycetota bacterium
TGCTCCGCTTTCGATGCTTCAGTTTCGACGTTCTAGCGATTCCGCGTTTCCATCGTCGGCTCCATGACGAAGGTGCCTTGGTAACGCATTCATCGCTACGCATTCAACGCTACGGATTCAGTGCTCGATGGGGTTGGCCTTGCCTGGAGTGGCCATGGGTGGGGTGCTTCAAAAGAGTTCGGTGATTTCGCGAGGCAGTTTTGGCATTTCGTCCCGCTGTTGCCTGTCGACATATTGCTGGAAAAGTTCGACGGCGGACTGGAGCAGTTCGACAATGTCAGGGCAGCGGCTGGCGATGTCATTGATCTCGTAGCGGTCGTCCGGTTTGACGTAAAGCTCCGCACGCGATTCCTCGCTCGACCGATCCTCGCGCAGGAACCACGCGGGGGTGCGAAGGGCTCTCTCGCGACTGCCTGCCCGGCCGAGCACGGATGCCGCGATTTCCGCGGATCGTTCGACCAGAAAACTTCGCCCCCACCAGCGCGGGTCGGGTTCGAGTTGGAACCATGCGAGCAGGGAGGCCGGCAGGTCGGGGTGCTGCACGAAATCCTGTCGCCGCCATCCTGCATGATTGCCGTTCGGATCGCGCCACACCAGCGGCACGTGCAAGGTCTCCTGGTACAGTCGCGGATGCAAGCGGTCGGTCGATTTCGAATCGATGCTGGTGGTTCCAAGTGGTTGTGCGTTGCCTGTTTCGTGCGGGCTTATGCCGCACGCGGAGGAGTCCTCGCTGCTTTCCACTTCGCCCACCATTCGGTGTTCTCCGAGCGGAAAGCCTCGCGCCGAGGTGACGGCCAAGGCCGTGGTTTCGAGCCGTCGCGGGTCGTCGAGATAGCACTGGAGCGCCACATCGAGCAGTTGAACTTGCGCGGCATACGCTTGAACCCAGGGAAAGACTTGATCCGGATCGTAGCCTGCCGGCAAGCGAAGTCGCGGCGGCTCCACGCCCTCGTAGGCCGGCGGATCCTCTTCATCGCGAAAGGCGTCGCGCGACTCCAGCGGCGCGTCCCATGGACCTGCCATGCCGCGGCTGTGCGCCCAGATCAAATACGGTTCGGGTAACTCTTCCTGGATCGACAACAGTCTTGCCAGAAATTGAGAGATCGCACAGTCCGCAGGATGCTCGCACGGTTCGGTGTTGTCGGCATCGGTCAATTCAACGCATTCTTCAAATGACTTGGCTCCCGGGTGTCGGGCGACAACGGGGTCGTCGGTCAACAGCACCGTATGCACGCCGGCCTGATTTAATCGTTCAATCAGCGACGGCCAGGCTGGTATCGAATCTCCCGCAACCGCATGTTGCCCGTACCAGAACGATCGGTAGATCGACGGCAACTCCGCAGAGTCGCTCAGGCACTGTTCCCAGAGCATCGACTCACTGGCGAGCCGATTCCAACCCGACGTTTCCAGCCAGGTATTTCCATAGGGCCCGAGGAAGCTTGCGCCCAGGCGATCAAAGACGAGGACGACAGCGGATCGGTTTTGCGTCATTGCCGGAACAGTCGCTTACAGAAGTTCATCGAGTTCCTTCACGAGGGAGTCAAAATAGCGCAAGGCCGTATCGATGGGAGCGGGGGATTCCATATCGACGCCCGCGCCGCGCAGGAGATCGAGCGGAAACTCCGAGCAACCGCCTTGGAGGAAGTTCAGGTAATCGCGCAGTTCCTGTTCGCCCCCCTCGAGCACGCGTTGGCTTAGCGAGATCGCGGCGGCCAATCCCGTCGCGTACTTGTATACGTAAAACGCGCGGTAGAAATGCGGGATCCGCAGGCATTCCAGTTCGAGTTCCTTATCGACGACGAAGTCGGGGCCGAAATAGGCATCGAGCAGCCCGCGATAGATTTCCCGGACGGTTTGCACCGTCAACGGTTCGCCTGCCTCGATACGCTCATGTGCCAGTTTTTCGAATTCGGCAAACATCGTCTGTCGTACGATCGTGGCACGAATGTCATCGATCTTGCGATTGATCAGGTAGGCGCGCTCGCGTTTGTCGTCGGTTGTTTTCAGCAGGTGTCGGATTACCAATTCCTCGTTGAACGTGCTTGCCACCTCCGCGACGAAGATGGTGTATTGCGAGTATTGGTACGGTTGATGCTTGGACGACAGGTGGGTGTGCATCGAGTGGCCTGCTTCATGCGCCAGCGTCAATACGTCGCCAAACACTTCGGGCTTGTAGTTCATCAGGATATACGGTTCGCTGTCGTAGCATCCGCTGCTGAATGCGCCGCTGTGCTTGCCCTGGTTCGGGTAGCGATCGCACCAGCGACCTCGCAGCCCTTTTTCCAAGACACCGCAGTACTCGCTACCCAGCGGCTGCAAGGCCTTCAGAATCACGTCGACGGCCTGCTTCCAGGTGTGCCGTTTTTCCAGATCACTGAGGATCGGCACATAGGTGTCGTAGTGGTGAATGTCTTTGATGCGCATCTTGCGTCGCCGCACTTCGTAGAAGTGGTGCACCGACGGCAGGTGTTTGCGAACGGTGGTCAACAGGTTTTCGTAAACCGAGCGGGGTACGCGGTCGGGAAAGAGGGCCGCGTCGAGTGCCGATGAGTAGCCGCGGGCACGAGCGTAATAAACGTCGCCTTGCATCGAACCGTTGAGGATCGCGGCCAGGGCGTTCTCGTGACCTTGGAATTGCTTGTAGTACTGGAAGAACGCCGTCTTGCGCACGTTGCGATCGGGCGAAATCAGGAACTGCATAAAGGTCGAGTTGCTCAACTCGATCTCGCGTCCTTTGTCGTCACGCACGGCACCGAATTTCAGGTCGGAATCGAGCAGTTGATTGAATGCTTTCTGAGCGGTCTGGGCCATCTCGCCTTGCATGGCGAGCAGACGCTCTTCCTTGTCCGACAAGGTGTGAGCCTTGTAACGCAGCAACCGATGCAGTAGGGTCGCATAGTCGGCCAGTTCCTTGGAAGTCAGGAAGCGGCGCATCGTCGAGTCAGGAATCGCCATGATTTCGGGGCGAATGAAACTGGCAACTTGCGAGGCTCGTACCGCCATGCTGGTGAAACGGCCCAGTCGTCGTTCCGCATCGCTCGACGTGTGATCCTCG
>JBJOLO010000327.1:0-7574 GCA_046045565.1 Planctomycetota bacterium
AACGTCGTGATTGCGACTTTCTGGCCGCCGATCTGCGTTTCGCTTTCGGCACGAATGGCGAAGGTGTAGGGACCAGGAGGAACTGTATTGGGAATCGCCAGGCTGAGCCAGCCACGTCTCGAACCGCTGGCTATTGTTTCGACAGGGGTTTCAATTGTTCGCGGCAATCCGACTGCGGTGATTTGCATCGGTGCGCCCGGACTTTGGTCGACGTCGATCGCGATATCAATGATGCTGTCCTGGAAGACGCGTGGATCCGCAAGCGTAGCGCGAATTGAGCAGGGTGACTCCGAGGTAACGGCGAGGGGAGTATCGTCGGTAAGTCGCCCCCAACCCGTTGGAGTGCCAGGGCGTACCATGGTGCCGCCCTGCACGATCCGCTTGATCTCGCGACCATGCATTTCGGCTTGCGCCGAGAGCATCAGCGGCCCAATATAATCGCTGACGTTGCGATCTGCCGCGACGACGATCACACCATGGTCCTGATTCGGCCCAATCCAAACATCAGGACAATCGATTCCCGGTGGCAGTGCTGCGGCTGAGACGCGAATCGGTCCCGACATGCCACGCCGTCTTTCCACAAACAGGTCTGCCAATTCGCGTCCGCCTCGCGGCACGTTCAAACCCGTCGCCTGATCGGAACGCCGCGGGACAACCGCGACATGGAAATCGGGTTCTTCTCGCCGAACAAGCATTCGATAGATTCGACGCGGATCGTTCGAGAGGTCGCCGATCACGTTGCGCAGGACGATGTAGTATCGCCCCGTTGCTGGTGCGACGAACCGGCCTGACGGATCGGTATGGCTCAGCGGGAAGCGGTTGCCACCGAGGTTGCGAATCTGATCGTGATAGGCAGCAAGTTCACGCATCTGGGAGTCGAGCACGGTGATGGCTAAGTCGATTGGCGCGCCCAATCGCTGCCCGAACCCTTCCAGCCACACGACTTCACCGTCGGCCAAGTTGATGGCATACCAGTCTTGCTCGTCACCTGCTTCCAGTCTTCCGGTAACGTCGCATGGAATTTCGATTGGCTGTGCCGACGTGGCATCATGGTTGTGTGAATCATCGATCGCGACGGTCTGCGAAGTGGACGCGAGCACGATCGTTCGAGCGGCGCGGTCGAGCATCAATCCGGTCCGTTCGCACGCAATTTGGCTTGGGTTCCAACGTCCCGGCACAGTCGACAGTGCCTGCAAATCGGTAACGGGCAGCTCGAGAGATTCAAGGGGACGCGTGCCGGCATCGAATGCCGTCGGCCCTCGCTTCAATGTGAATCGGTTCGAATCGGTGTCGGTCGCTGGCGTCGTGTCGATCTCCGTTTTACGAAGGTTGCGACCGAATAGAGTCACGGTCGTGTTCGGAGCCAAATGAACCACGGGCGGAAACGCGTGGAAGATGCGCGGTGCGCCATCGATCGTCAGTCGGTAAATCTGTTCGGGGCCACCGGCCAGCGTCTGGTCAAAGGCTTTGATTCGATAGATGCCGTTTTCGGGGATCAGCACATCGAGCAGCGGTTCACGCCCTTGTGCTCCGCGATCGGCCGTCAAGCGTCTGCCGTCGGGCGAATAGAGTTCGAGCACGCCGTGTGTGGTCGCGTCAACACGCTCGCACTCGAGTTCGATCACGAGTTGCTGGCCGCGTTTGGCGGAGAACGAGAAATGGTCAATGTCTCCCGGTTTTTCCCAACGTCCATGGACAACCGAATTGACGTGGCATTCGTTTGCCACTTCGGGCAGATCGTTGGGTTCCGACTCCAGCGACTGCCGCTCGCGACTGATCACGAACGTTCGCGGCGCACTGACGCCATGGCGTCCGACGATTCGCAAGTCATACGGTCCCGTGGGCAAATCATCGGGAATCGTGAAGACCAATTTGGCGGCGTCCGCCGACTCGATGGAAATGTTGTGACCGGCCAGCCATACGGATCTGAGCCCGTCACAGTTTGCGCCTTGGAACGCGATTTCGATGCGCGAACCGGGTGAGCCGCCAGCAGGAAAGATCGATCGCAGATCCGGACTGGGTAATTCTGCCCGCAAGCCCGTGGTTGCCGCCAGCAAGACCATTAGCGTACGAAGGAGCGTTCCGTATGGAGCACCTTCGCAAGCGACTTTCAGGGGGCGTGGGAGAATGCAGTGGAGCGATGCGATCAAGCCTCGCTTGCGTCCCAGCCAAGGAGTCTTCCCGAGAGTCAGAAGGCGAGTGCCCTGCCGATCGTCACGGATCCGGTCGCAATGGCGATCGTCTGAGCTAAACGATTTCGCAACCATTGCGTTACTCCGGCGGGACTCATGCTGACATGAGCCCCAAGTATATCTGCCGAAGCATCTTCCGACAATAAAACAACCTCGAGACGGCTAGGCGTGAGTTTTGGCGTCGCGGTGCTGACGCAGCTTGTCAGCTACAAAGTCGAGCCATGTGATGGTGGGGACTTCGTAGGGGCGGAATTTTTCGAGTTGACCAAGTTCCTCGCTGTAGAACAACGCCATGTGTTCGCCCAGTTTGCTCGCAGCCGGAGAATCGATCAGGTTGCTCGAGTCGGCGGCACTCATCTGAAACAACACGCGTTGATCGAGATCGCGAAGCAGCGGACGCTCAACCCAACGATAAAAGTTATTGTAGGAGTCGCACCAGATCATCGTGTGTATGCCCAAGCTCGGGCCTTCGCGCAACAGGGTCGCCAGGCACTTGTCCCCACGAACGGCACCCTCGTCGTCCGAGAAGCTTGACATACCAAAGTCCTCTGACTTCTTCAGATCGCGGAATCGTGCCAAGTGGTGAATCACGACGAAAATCGATGGCGCCGACGGATCGTTTGCTGCAAGTCGGCGCTCCACCTCGGCAGCGAGTTGACTCAATGTCCCGGCCGCTTCGCGCGGGGTGATAACTTGGATGTTTGCATCGAGCGTGGCTGCGATGCGCGGCCACGTGCCTGATAACGGACTGTCTGCCTGAGTTCCGTCCAGCACGTAAATGGAAGTCGACAGTTCCGTTGCAGGGGCATCGCTGCCGGTGCGGCGTAGAGCATTCGGGCTGAGGCTGATCATGCTGTTGGCAAGGATGCCGACGGCCATTTCCTCTTGCTGCCCGACGATCAGTAAGTTGCTTCCTGCCTGCCGCCGAAATGACGCACAAGTCGGATCTTTGATTGCCACAGCTGCCCCAAGCCAAGCACGCGATGTGGTGGATGTTGCAGGAGTATCGAGTGCCGCGACGAGCATGGGGTTGTCGCGCGGTTCTGCTGGGACGTTTCCTTCGAAGACGGTAGTTGCTTCGAGCGCAATCCCGCGTTGATTCGAAAGGGCGTGGAGCCCTTGCAGGTATTGCTCACGTTCTGCATCAGGCAGCCAGACAACCTGAAAAGGGTGATTGCCTTCGAGCAGACCATTTGCGTCATTGTAGATCGCCTCACCCGGTCGACTGAGCAGTCGAGCGGCAGTGTTGTCTTCGCTCAGAATCAGATGTGCATCGGATTCGCTGCATTGCAACGCGATGCGCACTGCCATTTGGCCAAGGGTGCTGCGGGCAAGCGAGTAGGCTCCGGCAAGCGTCTGCGAGCCAAGCATGACATGGATGCCGAAGGCTCGTCCCTGCCGTACGAGGCGATCGAGCAGCAGTGCGGAATCATGTGCGATTTTGTCGTCGCTGGTAAAGAACTCCTGGAACTCGTCGATGACAAGCAGGATCCGCGGCAGCGTTTTATCCGGCGTGCTATTTCGGTAGCTCTTCAGGTCCTGCACGCCGGCTTTTCGAAACAGGTCGCCGCGATTCTTGAGTTCCTGATCCAGTCGCTCCAGCACGCTGAGGCCAAATTCTCTTTCGCTTTCGATGGCAATGACGCGGGCATGGGGCAAGCGGTGTGTCGCATAGGCTTTGAACTCCACGCCTTTCTTGAAGTCGATCAAGTAAAACTGCAATTCTTCGGGGGAATAGTGCACAGCGAGGCTGGTGATGATGGCGTTTAAGAGCGTGGATTTGCCCGAGCCTGTCTTTCCCGAGATCAACACGTGCTGCGAGGTGCCTCGTCCCAGTTTCAGGTACTGAAGTTTTTTCGCGCCGGCCCGTCCGAGCGGCACTTCGATTTCTGCGCGACTGTCGCGTTGCCACCAATCGCTTGCGGACGGGATGATGGAGTGAAATGGCACTTCCACGCGTACTGCGTCTTTGGCGCGGCGGCCCACTTCACGGACGAGTTCCGTCAGGCGATCACCTTCGAGCGGCAGTTCCAGTGTGACAGCCAGATTGGCAAGGTCTGCTTCACGCCAGGAAAATCGCCGATCGGCATCGCTCCAGACGAGCGTCGTGGAATGGGCCTCAAGGTCTCGCATGTCAAAGCCTCGCGGCAGCGAAAGCTTCGTATCATGGCTGATCAAGGTGTAGACGCCACAGCGGGCACCGCTGTGGGCGATACTCAGCAGGCGGCGCGACGCTTCGTCGGAGAAGTTCGCCGGAAAATTGGCCGCCACGAGGATTTGAAATGGTTCCGCAACCTCGCCTGCCTGTTGATTGTAGTCGTGGATCGTGGCGAACTCATTGCGCAAGTACTTTTGGATCACATTCTCCATGTGCTCGGTCAGATCGGCGAGCCGTTGGTTGATGTGGTTACTCTCGGTCCAGATTCGACTGTTCACCAGCTTGTCGTCGTAATCGGCGAGATGCATAAAGGCTGAAAAGTTCTGGCCGAGTCCGATGGGGTCGATGATCGTGAAGCGTACCTTCCCCGGCGGAAATGCGGAGAGAATTCGCAGCATCGCGTTTTGCAATGCCTGAGTTGCCGCCTCGCGTCCGTCAGCCTCGGCGTGCAGCAAAAGCGACGGCGTTTCGGGATAGGCAAGCAGGACGGGAAGATCGAATGCGGATCGCGGCACGGCCAATGCCGGGTCGCTGGAGATTCCGCCCGGCACGTCCTGCAATCTGAAATGGTAGTCGCCGAGGCGTACCGCTACGGGCGGTTCGGTGTGGCTCATTGCATCGAGAAACTCGGGAATCTTCTGCAGGGAACTCCAGTTGGGGGCGTAACGATCGCAGTATTGTCGCATATGGTCGAGTTCGGATTGAAATTGCGACACGCCGCATTGCCAACGTTCTTTGAGAGCGTTCCATTCTTGATCTAGTGCGGCTCGGTCTTGATGACGGCGATCGTAGAATTGCTGGCTGATTTTTTTTGACTGTTGTTCGAATTCGAATTCGTACTCGCGAAGTGTCGAGAGCCGCTGCGCCTGCAAGGCTTCCAGTTCCTGCTGCTGCGATCGCTCCATTTTCCGTCGCTTGGTACGAAAGTCGGTGCCGACGTCCTGTTTCTTTTGTTCCAGCTCTGAAGCGAGTCGTTGCAACGTCTGTGCTGCATCCTGCCGCACTTGCTGCAGATCCCGATCACGTTTGGCTACCAGTTGTCGATATTTGCGATCCGCATCGACGGTCGCGGACTCGAGGCAGGATTGCAGTGCTGCGATGGCGTCCGTTGTTGCTTGATGAAACGTCGGTAGTTTGCGCGTCATTTCGCGAAAAGCCATGGGACGCGCAATCAGGTAGGCTGGGATCGTCGAAAGAACACCGATGATCAGGCTGCCGATTGCTACGTATAGAAAGGGAATCCCGGTCAGCCAAAGCAGCACCGCGCCGGCAAGGACGCCCAATACGAGCACTCCGAACGCATAGCCCTCGGAGAGGAATCGCGTTGCACGTCCCGAGGCCAATTGCTGCACCAGGTCGCGCGACTGCTGGATTTGCGTTGCAGCAAGTTCAACGCGTTGAGCGGTGGTGCAATCGGATGGGATAGGAGTTGCGCTGCAAGCAGGGTCGGTCCAGGCCCGACGCGTATTGGTGATTTCGCGAGCCTGCGCGATGAGCATTTGCACCTCGCCGGCGGAGGCTTCGCATTGCTGTTTGAATGCAAGCAACTCGGCCTGCGGTTGTCCTTCTTGTGCCTTGAACGTATCTAAAACAACCCGCTGCCGTTCCCGCTCTGACTGTTGGGTGTGAGCGATCAGCACGTCTTGCTGCTGAACGGCTTGTTCCAGTTGTTTTTCCTCTTCCGCAAGAAACGACACTGCGTCGCGATCGCCCTCGGCAACCACTTCGTCACGTGCCTGCTTGTAGTGGGTGATCAGTTCTGCCTGCCTCTTCTCAAAGTTACGCACGAGCTCATCACGGGCATCGATGTACCTTTGTCGCGCTTCCTGCTCGCGCTGAGCGCGGCTCGCTTGGATGGCGGTTTCCTCGGCGGCACGGCAACGCACCGCCTCGTTGAGTTGCGCAAGCAGTTCGCGCTGTCGCTCGGTAGTGATCCGTGTGCGTAGCGGCGCTGCGGGTGGCTCGGTGCTGTGGTTTTTGGCTTCCATGGAGCGTTATTCTTGGTCCCGATCAGAGCAGTCGCGTTCGGCCTGGGCAATGACCTGCGAGTAGCTTTCGACAGCGAGCAGCAGCGTTTGCAGTTCAGCAGGAATCGGTTGCAGGTGCTGCTCTTGAAACTTGCGGCTTACGTCGTCGTTCCAGTATGGTTTCGCGTCGGTCCAATGCTGTTTTAATTTGGACATGGCGTGGTTAAGTTGTCCGATACCCGAACTCAGATCGCAAAGTCTCATGGTTGGGCTTCCCCTGAAGTGTCTTCTGCCGGAGTTGTGCCGGTGGTGGGTGCAGTGAGATCGGAACGGTCGGCGATCGTGGTTTGGAGATAATGCTCGAGTGATTCTGTCAGCCGGGTCAGCATGGCCGTGGCGCGTGGCAGGTCGGAGTCGAGATAACGTTTCATCTTCGCCGCTTTGACCTGAAAGTCTTCGAGCTCTTTACGAAGCTTGATGCGCCACTGTTTGACGAGTTGTATTTTCTGTTCGCACAGTTCTAGACGCCGTTTGGCTTTTTCCAGTTGCTTTCGTTCTTCGTAGCAGGAACGCCGTTGATCATTGCTGCTGGTCAGTTCACACCGTTCGAGCGCGAGTCTAGCCTCGCTGACGGCATCGGATGCTTTGCGAAATTCACGCGGCCAGTATTGGCTGCGGTCGTGTTCAAGCCAATCGACGGGGCGGCGCGCCTCGAGTTCCAGCGACGCAATGGCGTTGGCCGCCTCGTCGGTGAACGCAAGAATCGCTATCCGGGTTGCTTGGATGGCATCGATTGAGGAGACGTTGGCGGTGCGATTGCTCATGGCGGCTCGATCCGCGTTCAGGATTGCAGGTAGTTTTCAATGTGCTCAGCCTTGCGGAGCAAATGCGGGATGTATTCGTCGGAGGCTTCGGCAAACCGCATCAGCACTTTCATGTTGGCTTCGAATTGTTCGGCGAACTTTTTGTGTTCTTGATCGCGCCAGGAGGCGCTGAGCGCGTTGAGTTGATTGGAGATTGCCGTTGCCCGTTCGCGAAGTTGGGTGTTGAATTTTTTGAGGTTCTGCGCGAAGAGTCGCAGTTCTTCGGGGTCGACGACAGCCTGAGGCATGGCAAGGACTTTCGTAAGCAAAGTTAGTGAGTGGCTGTAAAGGTTTAGTTCGCTGCGTGTTCGGTGGCACGACGGGCCCTGAGGTTGTTCGGATCGATCTCGGCAAGTTGAGCGAGTGTTTGGTTGTGGGCTGTTTCCATTTTTAA
>JBJOLO010000409.1:0-6491 GCA_046045565.1 Planctomycetota bacterium
AATGTGCTGGCTCGGTCGATCGCCAAACAACAATACAACGAGCAGTCAGGGCAAGCGCGACGGGAGGTCGAAGGCCGCATGGCCGCACGAGCCGGAAAACGGTTCGACACCGAAGTCCATCAGCGCCTTGACCTCGCAGAAAAAGAGTTCCAGACCAAGATCCTGAAGCCGCTCCGCGAACTCGACCTGAAACCGACCATCGTCGACATGGAGACGACCGAGAAACGACTGATCGCTCGCGAACGGCTCGCCGGCAACTTTCAACTGGCCGCCCATACGCCTCGCCCCCAGGCTCCCGCCGACAGCTTGATCAGCATGCAGATCCATGAAACGGCCATGAATAACGCACTCGAGCATCTCGGACTCGAGGGACGTCGCACCGATTTGCGAACCTTATACCGCGAATTGGCCGATCGGTTCGATCGCAAAGATACACCGATTCCCGAAGATATTCCCGACGATGTCCTTGTCCAATTCGCCGATGACGACGCGGTCCGTATTCGCTGCGCCGAGGGCCGCATTACGCTCACGATTCATCTCGCGGAGTTGACGCACGGCAAAAGCGACAAGTGGCGCAACTTTGCGGTTCGAGCGCACTACCGGCCCACCTCGAATCAAATCGAAGCCAATCTGATTCGGGATGGCGTCATTGAATTAGCCGGGGAACGATTGAGTCTTCGGGACCAGGTCGCTCTGCGAGGTATCTTCTCGCGCATCCTGTCCCGAAATCGAACCGTCAGCGTCGTGAACAAGAAACTGCAAGAGAATCCGCAACTCGCCCACCTGATCGTCGGTCAGTTCATCATCGAAGACGGTTGGATCGGTGTGGCGATGGCCAGCGACGGAAAGTTTACCGAGAATCTCGATGAGACGGCTCAGCATCGGTCGAGTCTGATTCGACGCTAATCGGGGTCGACTGTCGCCGACGGTAGAGGTCGTAGGCGTAGGTGTGGTGGCTGGGCACATCGGTTTCGATCTGTTCCACCAGTTCGAAGCCGCCGAGAAAATCAGGCCGCCCGCAATCTTTTGGCAGGACAAGCCATTCACAGGCCAGCACTTCACCGGCCTCGATGCGTGACGAGAAAAAGGCCTCCCGCCAGTCATTACGCCCCTGAAATGCGTGCCAATGTCGCGCCGTGACGGCCACGCGATCCGTTGCCGGAATCCAGCCGCGCAAACGCGAGGCAACCTCGCCCGCAGTCTCACGCGGGGAAAGCGTGCTGTAGTGCCAGGCTACTGTTCCGGGATCGCGAATCGCCGCAAGTACGCAAACCCCCAATGCGCCGGATACGATCAGGCTTCGCATGAACCCGCGCTGCCTGAACCGGTGTCGCACCCCCTCAAGATTGGCATCCCTTTCGCCCGTGTTCGCGTGATCGACGTCGGTTGCGAAGGCAGCTACCGCCACACCCAGGCATGGCAGCAGCAACATCTGGATGGCGTTCAGATAGGTGTAGGCCTCGGGACGCGTAAAGCACAGCAGGACCAACCCCACCACAGAAGTCGCCCCGATCGCCAGGGCCTCAAAGGGAATCGCTCGCCAAGCTGATCGCCCGCGACAAACGATTGCGATCAAACCGCACCAAGTCAACGCCGTCGCCGGCAATTGGCCGGGACTGTAAAGCAGCGAATCGAGCAGGCGTCGCCCCTGCTCTGTCAGCGTGCCCCGCAGTTGCGTCGCGCGCAAATGCCGCAAGGTACCCAGGAACTGATCATCGATCGCGCCCGGGAAAAATGTCTCGGTGACATGAAGCCAGATCAACACCATCGCCAAGCTCACCGCGCCGATCCCTACGACGTGCCGCACGGCATATCGCACGCCTGTCTGCCAATGACTGGGATCGAATCGGTAGCGATCGGCCAAGCCAAACGTCTCCCGAAAAACCACCAACGTCGCTCCCAGAAATCCAACCCACGGAACCGTCAGCGCCGCCGCACCAAGACAAAGTCCCATCACGAGAATGCGCCCCAACCACGAATGCCGCTTCTCGTGAGGAGTCAAAAGCCAGCCAGTCCAAAGAAAACAAATTGCCAGTTCCTCGAGCCGATCAAACAGCGCGAGATTGCAGAGTTGAATCAGTCCGGCGGTCGTTGCGAACCACCATGCACCGCGCACCGCATCAGCATCGGGTAAGCGCGTACGCAACTCGCGGTTCGCTGCAACTCCCGAAACATCGCGTCGGCCAACCGGCCAGCTCTCGCCCTCAAAAAAACGCAACCCGAGATTCCCCGCCACCCGTGCGATCAATAACGCGTTCACCACATGGATCGAATAGACAAATCCCAACGAGGATCGAAGCGAGAACCCGAAGAGGGCGTACCAACCGGCGAGCACCATTTGGAATACTGGCGGGTAACACGCAAACGTGATGTCGACTTGAGGGAGAAAACCTTTCGCAGCAGGAATCGCAAATTGACCGTTCTGGATCCATTCGGCTGCGGGACTTTTATAGAATGCGTCGTCGACAATCGGACACGGTACGCACCACACGATCCCGATCAGACTCATGACGAGTCCTGCCGCGAGCACGATAGCCTGTGACGACTTCATCCAATCATCCCTCGGGAGATAACCCCACCGCTGTCCTCAGTGCGCTGTCCGCTTTCCACGCTTTCCCGACACGCTTTCCAGACAGTCGGAAAAGTCTACGACGCGGTTGTCCCGTTCGGAGAGCGAACCGGCGAATCAAATCGATGGGGGCGCGGCAGGGAAGCCTCCCAGGCTGCGAATGCGCCGACGGTAGGGAATTTGACGGTCGATAGTGGATGGCCGCCGGATCGATCAAGTTCCTTTCCGGAAGACCCCGGAACGCGTTTGCGTTTGGCGAGCGCCTTATTCCAACCGGGATTGCGAACGGCTTGCCTGCCGCATGGCAGACCCGGGTTTCGACGCCGACCGGGAAGGCGACCTGTAGCCACCCGCTGCCTCCTGAGTCACAATGGCGGCAGTCTTTTTGCAAAGGAGTACCATGAGCGATCCCGTGTTTGTCTTCGATGTGCATCTGGACTTGAGCATGAACGCGCTGGAGTGGAATCGCGACCTGCGCTGGTCGTTGGAGCGGATCCGGCGGTGGGAACTGAACATGAAGGACCGCGTTGATCGCGGCAACAATACGGTCTGTTTTCCCGAGATGCGAAAAGGTCGCGTGGGTCTCTGCGTTGCAACCCAGATCGGCCGCTACTCGCCCTACTTCCATCGACTGCCCGGTTGGAGTTCACCTGAGCAGGCATGGGCGAGCACCCAGGGCCAATTGGCATGGTATCGCGCCATGGAAGAGGCCGGCGAAATGACGCAGATCCGCAATCTTGCGGAACTCGAGAAACACCTCAAACTTTGGCTCGACGCGGAGCCCTACAATCCGAATACCTATGTCGTGGAATCGCGCCGGCAACCGCCGCACTTGCCGATCGGTTACATCCTTAGCCTGGAGGGTGCAGACTCGATTCTGACGCCGCGGCACCTGGAACGCAGCTACGCCGATGGTCTGCGCGCGATCGGGATGTCGCATTATGGTCCCGGTCGATATGCCAACGGCACCGACGATTTGGGGCAACTGCATCCCGCCGGTCGTGAATTGCTGAAAGAAATCGAGCGGCTCGGGATCATTCTTGACGTGACGCACTTGTGCGACGATGCGTTTTGGGAAGTGATGGACTGCTACCAAGGTCCGCTCTGGGCAAGTCACCAGAATTGCCGCACCTTGGCACCCTGGAATCGGCAGTTTGCCGACGATCAGATACGCGAGGTCATCGCTCGCGGCGGCGTACTAGGAATGGCATTCGACGCGATTATGATGGTCCCCGGGTGGGTGCATTTGCGAAGCAAACCGGCTGATTTTCAACTGAAGATCGAACGGATTTGCGAACATATCGACCACATCTGCCAAATGGCCGGCAATGCCAGGCATGTTGGAATCGGCACCGATCTCGACGGCGGATACGGAACCGAGCAGACTCCGACCGACCTCAACTCGATCGCCGACCTGCAGCAGATCCCCGCACTCCTGCGTCAACGCGGCTATTCGCAGTCGGACATCGAAGGGATCATGTGGCGGAACTTCGTCGACTTCCTCCGCCGCGTCTGGAAATAAAGGCCACCTAAGGTCCGTTATTGATGTTCTCGTTGCTTACGCCGCCGAATCCATTTCACCGCGGGCTCCGGTCGCGACGCGAGTGGCTGCGGGTCGGCGGTCTGAGCATGCTGGGACTTTCGGCCGAGATGCTTACGCGCTGGCGCGGCTTGTCGTCGCCCGTCGCGGGGACAGATCATTCTCTCAGCGCCGCGGAGTCCACCCGAGAACGACGCCGCAGTCACTCCTGCATCTTCCTGTTCCTGTTCGGTGGCCCCAGTCAAATCGATTTGTGGGACATGAAGCCCGACGCACCCACGGAGATTCGAGGCGAATTCCAGTCGGTCTCCACTGCGGTTCCTGGAATTCAAATCTGCGAACACCTGCCGCGACTGGCGCAGCAGATGGACAAAATCTGCCTGCTGCGGTCGATGCACCATCGCATGAATGTGCACGGACCCGCTTGCAGCGAAGTCCTCACCGGCCGCGAATACTTCGGCGCACCCACCACCGATCAAGCGACCGATCTCGATTGGCCGTCGCTCAGTGCCATGACCATGCGCTACGCTTCCACCCCACGCGGACTACCTGCCTCCATCGTCCTGCCCTGGTACCTGCAATTCCCCGGGCAACCCAAACGCATCGCCGGACAAACCGGTGGCCGCATGGGCGAGCGGCACAATGCGATGCTGATTCAAGGCGACGCCGAACGAAACGATTTTCGTGTGGACGGTCTCGAGTTTCGCGAATCGATTCCGCTTGAACGAGTGCGCGAACGTCGAGCGCTGTTGCGCCATCTCCACAGTGTTCCCGTCGGCCCACGCGACGGAAATAAACCGATTGACGATTTTCAGCGGCAACGCGAACACGCCTATGAACTCATCGAACAACGAGCCGGAGAATGGCTCGACCTGCGTCGCGAATCGCCTGCAACTCGTGATCGCTACGGAAACTCAATGATCGGGCAGAGCCTGCTCATGGCCCGTCGACTGGTCGAGGCGGGTGTGCCGCTGATTACCGTGAATTGGGAAGATCAGACCAAGATCGACGGCGTCAATACCTGCTGGGATACGCATCAGGACAACTTTCCGAAACTGAAAAATCTGCTTTGCCCCTTATTCGATCAAGCGTTTCCCGCGCTCGTACAGGATCTGGCCGAACGAGGATTGCTCGAGACGACCCTGGTCGTCGCGGTTGGCGAATTCGGTCGCACACCGCACATGGGCCAGTTTTCGCAAAGCAGCAACACGCGCAAAACCGGACGCGACCATTGGCCGCAGGCATTCACTGCACTCCTGGCCGGCGGCGGCGTACGAGGTGGACAAGTCTATGGCGCCACCGACCACCACAGCGCCGCGGTGAAAGACAAACCGGTCACGCCCGCAGACCTCTCGGCGACGATCTTGACCCACTTAGGCGTCGATCCGCGCCGCGTTTACGTCGATGAATTCCAATCCCAGCCGCATGCCCTTAGCATCGGCAAACCGTTGCTCGACCTAAGCTGAACCCACCTCGTTCGCTCGACCCGGGCTCACTGGTCGCTTCCACAGAGACACCATGGCTCGCCCCGATCCATCGACTCCGACCAACCAACCCGATCCTCCTTCGCACCCGCACGCCGCGCACACCGCGCAGCCCCACACCGCGCAGCAGCCCGGCCAGCCGGCGATCGCAGCCAGCACGGGGCTTGCCCGCGCGCCCGGCTACAAGTGGCTGGTCGTGCTGATGCTCTGGTTCATTTGCTTTTTTAATTACGCCGACCGGCAAGCGATTTTCGCCGTGTTTCCGGTGCTGCGCGAACAGTTTGGGTTCAACAACGAACAGCTCGGGCTCATCGGCTCCGCATTCATGTGGGTCTATGCCGCGGGAGCGCCCTTCGCAGGCCTTGTTTGCGACCGGCTGCGTCGCAAGTCGTTGATCCTCGGCGGTTGTTTTTTCTGGAGCCTGGTGACAATCCTGACCGGCAGTTGCTCCAAGCTTTGGCATTTTGTGACGGTGCGAGCGCTGGAGGGATTTGGTGAGACCTTTTATTTTCCGGCCTCGATGTCGCTCGTCAGCGACTATCATTCGCCCCAAACGCGATCGCGGGCGATGTCGCTGCATCAGTCCAGCGTTTATGTCGGCACGATCCTTGGGAGCTGGTTCGGCGCCTGGATGGCCATGCGATGGGGGTGGGCGACCGGTTTTTATGTGCTCGGCGGTCTGGGCATGTTGCTGTCCGTTGCCCTACTGGGGTTGCTTGCCGAACCGCAGCGCGGCGCGGCGGAGGCGTTGATTTCGCCGTCGGACCACGCGAGTGAAACCGCGAGCCTTCAAGAAACACTGGGGGATATTTTTCGCGCACCGCTGGCGATGCTCTTGATGTTCGTTTTCGTCGCAGCCAATTTCGTGGCCACCATCTTTCTTACCTGGACGCCGACG
>JBJOLO010000433.1:0-2640 GCA_046045565.1 Planctomycetota bacterium
GTCTGATCCGCGAAATGTCGCACGAAGACTTTGAGATCTTCGTCCTGCGGATTCATCAACCCGACGACGACGTGGCGACCGCGATCGCAGGTGCCGCGGATGCGACGATCGATCTGGCAAACGATTTTGAAAAAGCCAGGCAACAGATCGCCGACTGCGAACTCGACATCCTGATCTATACCGATCTCGGCATGGATCATTTCACCTACTTCCTGGCCTTCGCCCGATTGGCCCCGGTCCAATGTGTCCTCGCCGGCCACCCGATCACGAGCGGTGTGGCTGCCATCGATTATTTCATCTCAAACGATGCCATGGAGCCGCCCGATGCCGCCGATCATTATCGGGAACGACTGATCAGGCTTCGCGGACTCATGACGCGTCTGGCACGCCCGCAACCGCCGCGGATCGCTCGAATTCGCGAGGCATGCGGAATTCGCGACAACACAAACTTGTACCTGTGCCCTCAAACGCTGTTCAAGCTTCACCCGGACTTCGACGCGATCGTTGGCGAGATTCTGCGTCGCGACCCGCTCGGTGTGCTCTTGCTATTCCATGCTGAATCCCTGGACTGGTCCGAACTACTCCAAAAGCGGATGCAGCGCACGATTCCCGATGTTGCATCCAGGATTGCGTGGCGTCGACGGATGCCCATGCCCGACTTCCTGGCGTTGACCGCGCAGGCCGATGTCATGCTCGATACGCCTCATTTCAACGGCGGAACGACATCGATGCTGGCCCTCGCGCTCGGCACGCCGATCGTGACCATGCCGGGACCATACATGCGAGGGCGGACCACATTGTTCTGTTACCAGCAGATGGGTACGGCTGACCTGGTCGCGAAAACGCCTGCCGATTACGTGCGTATCGCACACGACATCGCCAAGCATCGTGACCAGCGCGATTTGCTTCGACGACAGCTGATCGCCGCCAGTTCCTGTCTGTTCGAGTGCGAATCAGTCGTGCCGGAATTTGAAGATTGCCTACGCGAGATTTTCGACCTTCGTTGCGTTGGCTAGACAAACTAGCTAGAGCAGCGAGCTAGGCGATTCGCAGTTTCACGGGCGAGGCGACGGCAAGCTGCCGGCGGATCTCCTGGCCATGCCGGACCATCAGCGCAAGAAGATTGACAACGCGTTCGACGTCGTCCTTCGTCAGCGCGGTGCCGGTCGGCAACGCCATCGTGGTTCGCGCCGCGAAATCCGTATGCGGCAATGGGCCGTCGATCGGCAATTTGCGGGATCGATACGGCTCCATGCGATGACATCCGGGCGTGAAATACCGGCGGGCCAAAACCCCTTCGGCGTGCAGGATGCGCACAATCGTGTCCCGATCCAACTGCGTCCGCGATGCGTCGACTTCAACGATCACATACTGATAGTTGCTTCGCTCGCGCTGATCAAAGTCCAGCAATCGCAGCCCGGAAATCGTCGACAGCCTTCGTCGATACGCCTCGTAGTGCTGCCGATTGGTTTCCACGATCGTGTCAATCGCCTCCAGGGACGTGAGGCCCATGGCGGCCGACCATTCGTTCATTTTTCCATTCGTCCCGACGCAAACCACATGATCGGGACCTGCAATTCCGAAGTTTTTCATGCGCCGACAGCGTTGCGCGAGCTCACCGTCATTCGTGCAAATCGCGCCACCTTCCAGTGCGTTAACAAACTTCGTGGCGTGAAAGCTGAAGACCTCGGCTTTGCCCCACGAACCGATGGGGCGACCGCCCCATGTGCAGCCCAATGCATGGCTGGCATCGAAGATCAGCGGTATTCCGAACGCATCTGCAATTTCCTGCAATCGGCCGATTTCGCAACCCCGTCCCCACAAATGCACCGCCAGGATGCCACTGGTGCGCGGCGTGATTTTTCGCACCACGTCCTCCGGCGAGACATTGAAGGTCATCGGGTCAATGTCGCAGAAAACGGGCGTGATCTTTTGCCACTGCAGAGAATGGGCCGTGGCGATAAACGTAAATGCGGGCACCAGAACCTCGCCGGTCAGATCGAGCGCCCGCGCGAGGATCTCCAAGGCCACCGTCGCATTACACGTCGCGATGCAATGATCGACCCCCACCATTTGAGCCACCGTGCGTTCGAATTCCTGAGCAAGAGGGCCATCGTTGGTGAGCCAACGGCGGTCGAGCGTTGACTGGATTCTCGCTAGCAGTGCTTGAGGATCTCCGATATTCGGGGCCCCCACGTGCAACGGCCGGTCGAACTCGGGTGCGCCACCGAAAACTGCCAATTGTTGAGGGGCAACTTTGCTCATGGTTCGCTCGTCGCTCGCTAGATCATTGAAAATTTGCGATGCAAATAAAGTTTGCCGGTGCCCTGGTCGATCGCCTTGAAGCCGACCGTTGCCTGCATCTCGCGTTGCCTTGAGCAGCCTGCTTTCACCGCTCGGTCGAACTTTCCGGACGATCTCCATCCACTGCTAGCACACAAACCGCTTCAACCGACGTGCTCCACGGCCCCGAACTGATCGGTCCGGCCGATGAACGGTCCGCGGCGGGAACACAGGAACCGACCATGACCGTCGCCGAATTCCTCACGCTGCTGCGGATGCGAGGCTGGGCACGGTTCCCCTCCGTACTATCGGCAGAATTCACGGCTCAACTGGCTCTTGATTTGCAAGCCGCTTACG
>JBJOLO010000462.1:0-8426 GCA_046045565.1 Planctomycetota bacterium
CACCCTCAGTCGATCCGCCACCAATCGCTCATCGAGTTTACCTACATACCGTACGCGTGCGGCCCCTCGGGACAGCGGTCCGGCATAATGACACCAAACCGACTCCAGCCATTGCGCGCACGATTGCAAGGCCTGCCCTTCGGCAGACAACCAAGGCGTGCCGTGGCCTGATTCGGCAAGAACGGCTGCCATCGCTGTGTATTGCCACGCCAGACTCTCGACGACCGGTCCCTGAGCGTACTCGTCAGACACCTGCACCGCCCCTTCAAGCAACTTCACCACATCAATTCCTAACAGTCCGCTCGCCAGCATGAGTCCCGAGGAATAAAAAGCGGGAACCGTTTTCGAATCGCACCATTCGCCTTGGGAGGTGAATACTTCCCGGCATTCATGCTGCTTCGCCCATTTGCACCATCGATCGTCTTCGTCCGCAACGAGCAACCATCGCTTTTTCCAACGATCGGGGCCGGCGTGTTGTTGCAATGATTCGGTTACACGCTCGATGAGAGCATCCATGCCCGCTATTTCAGGTTCACTCGTATCGCGCAACACTACCACGCCCCAGTGGTCATCTACGTCATGTCCCCAGGGACGCCGTGTTACCAACCGTAGCAGTCCGTTCACCTGTTCGATGTCCGATGGATCGACAAGCGCCGAGAATCGCGGCCGGCTTCCGCGTTCGCCTCGCGTCAGTTCATTGAAAAACGGATCGCAGCAGCAATCGATCAACATGCGCACGGCTTGGACCGAGCGTGCATCCGCGATCACCACAATGCGATCGACGAGATCCCGGACAGCGGCTGCGGAGCGCAACAACGCAAAGAGATGACTCTGCGGCCGATCAGTCGTGTAGGCCGACAGCGTTGCTCGAGGGAGTTCGATCAAGGCTCGCGCGCGCGCCGCTTGATCACCGTCAAGCATTGCCGGTCGCCGACCTTCGAAACGGCTCAGCCAATCGCTTACAGCATGCCGGGAAATACCGGGGCCCGCGTCCGGCAATCCGGACGAGTCGACCGTCACGCGGGGTATCGATCGCTTCACGTAAGCTCGAGGAGGCATACCATTTTTTACCTGACATCCCTACGCGAAGGAATCCGATGTTTCGCGGATGCGAGATCATCGACTGCAACCGCTTCGATCGCTGATCGTCGATCGAAAACACACGGCTTTCCCCACTTGTGCGAAAGGCCTATTCTGCTTCGAATAGTTGCCTGAATCCGAATTTAAACCTCGCAATTTATGCCCGACAGGGCAACGGACGGAATCATTATGGACTTGCACGACTTAACCCGAGAGCTTCAGGTTTCGAACGGTTCCAAGATTGTCATGTTGGTCGCCGACGGCTTGGGTGGACTGCCGATGACGCCCGGCGGAAAAACCGAACTTGAATCGGCGAACACCCCGCAACTCGACGCCCTGGCGACACAATCGGTTCAAGGAGCCAGCATTCCCGTCCTGCCGGGCATCAGTCCCGGCAGCGGCCCCGGTCATCTCGGCCTGTTTGGCTACGACCCGTTGACCTATTTGATCGGCCGAGGCGCGTTGGAAGCGACCGGTATCGGTTTCGAATTGAAGCAGGGCGACGTTGCCGCGCGCGGCAACTTTTGTACGCTCGCGGCCGACGGCACCATCAGCGACCGCCGGGCAGGACGCATATCTAGCGAGGAAAGCGCACCGCTGGCGATCCGCTTGCGACAAGTCAAAATCCCGGGCATCGAAGTCTTTGTCGAACCGGTGAAAGAACACCGCTTTGTCGTCGTTTTTCGCGGCGAAGGCCTGCACGGCAGTATCAAAGACACGGATCCTCAAGCCACCGGCGTTCCCCCGCTTGCGCCCAAAGCAACGGATGCCGCAAGTGAAAAAGCGGCAGGTGTTGCGGCCGAATTCTGCCGTCAAGCTCAGCAACTGCTGGCGGGCGAATCCAAAGCGAATGGACTGACGCTCCGCGGATTCTCGGGGCGCCCTGAACTACCAACCTACCGCGAAGTTTACGGCTTACGCGCCGCCGCAATCGCTGTCTATCCGATGTACAAAGGATTGGCCCGACTGGTCGGCATGGATATCGTCGGCAAAGCACAAACGCTCGATCAACAAATCGAAGTGCTGGCCAAGGAATGGAACAACTACGACTTCTTCTTCCTGCACTTCAAGTACACCGACAGCACGGGCGAGGATGGGAACTTCGCAGCAAAGGTCGCACGAGTCGAAGAACTCGATGCCGCTATTCCCAAAATCAAAGCGCTGCAGCCTACGGTGCTAATCGTGACGGGCGACCATAGCACGCCCAGCTACCTCAAAAGCCATAGCTGGCACCCGGTGCCCACCTTGCTCTGGTCCGACTGCTGCAGACCGGACGGACAGACCGCCTTCAATGAATCCACCTGCATCCGCGGCGGACTCGGCCACTTCCAAGCCAAATACCTGATGTCGCTCGCCCTTGCCAATGCAGGCAGACTGGGAAAATACGGCGCCTGATCGAACCGCGATCCCCAAAGAACTCGCTACGGCCAACGCACGAGTCGGGCGTAGAGCCAATTGGCGTGGTCTTGTAAATCGCCGCGATCGGCCGCATCGACGATCAACGCGATACGCTCGGCCTTGGAGATATCGATCGAGACAGGCTCCGCCTTGTCCCCCACACGCATGACGGGACTCTCATAGGCGGCGGCCCACATGCCATCGCCCTGATCGACAAACACGCGAAACACTACCGATCCCATTACACCGACATTCTCATCGAGTCCAATCAGAGACTCGAAACGTGCATACCCGGCCGAAACATCGTAAGCAACCCGCGATGTGCTGTGCATCCCCAGGCCTTTCGACACGATCGCGCCGCTGGAATGCAGGGAAGTGCCCAGTGACGTGCGATCGTTTCCCAACGGCCAGGATTTACTCAAGTACGGAACATGCTTGTACGAGAGCGGCTCGAGATCCGACAGAAACACACGATCGGTCGACAAAGACTCGATCGAAACCACGGCGTCCATCACGGACTCGGCCGTGGCTTTCAGTCGCAGTCCGCACACCAGTTCCAGCTCAATCCGTTCACCGTCGCTTTGCAAACTGCGCAGCATCAACTTGGATCCGTCGTTGAACCCGACAATCAATCGAGCATCCGCAGACGGCTGCAACTTCGTTCGAAAACGCAAACAGCGCACGCGGTCCCACGGAACCTCGATCGTGCCGGCTCGCGACTTCCATCGCACATTCGCTGATGGTTCGTCCCCATTCGCATCCGTCACCGGTTCCTGCCATTGCCCCACCACGCGATCACCGTTGGCAAGCTCCAACGATTCTTCCTCCACGTCGTTCGTAAAGGCATCGATGACGACCCGCTCCCGTTCGTCCCGATCAATCGGCAGTCTCGCAAAAACGGCGAGCACCTTGGATCGCGACCAGTTCGCAGGCGACCCAATACCGTCGCGCGGCCAAACCGTGCTTGCGTCGCTTGGTGGCTGAAACGCAAACGGTTCCTCGGTCGCAAACACACTCCCATCGCTTAGAACGATCGCGCCGCGAGACCGCAACGTCGCCCGTCGTCCCCATGCCAGGAACTTGGTCGCCGGCAAACGCTTCGACTCGCCGTCTATTTCCCAATCCATTTCCTCGATCGAACGCAGATCCCGCAACACCGCCATCGCTCGCTTGCCATCGCCAAACTGCAGCGTCCGTGCTTCGCCGGAAGAGATCGCAGCAGACGTATGCAGCATCCCGGGACTCAACAGGATCGTCCAGCCGAGCGTAACGACGAGCGGCACGATGCGTAATCCACCGTTGAAACTCGCACGTACCATTCCCTTGGCGTCCTATTCTGCAAAGCCTGTTTTGAAAGCGTGTTCGAGCCAGACCACGATGTGAAAACTTATTTCTGAAAGATCGGCAAGCTGCTCACGGGCGTCTGCAGGATCAGACAAGCCATCGCCGTGCCGTACGCGGGCGACACGGCGTCAAACCACATTCCATCTTCGCGCTGTCGCTTGAGCAACTGATCGGAGACCGCCGAGTACCACTCCCGCCACGTCTGCTCACCCGCATGCCACATCGCCTGAATTGCGTAGTAGTGGCCGTAGTAAAAGTATTCGTCGGGGTCGTTTCGCCCTTTCCCGGGCTGATGCATTCGCAAGTAGTCGATCCCACGCCGAATCTCGGGACTGTCGTAAATTCCCGCACTGTACAACGCCACAACACCGGCCGCGGAACGAGGAAAACGGCTTTGACCGGGCATGCTCAGCATGTAGCTGAATCCGCCATCGTCGTTCTGGCAACGCTTCACGTAATCCACGCAACGATCAATTGTCTCGTTCGGTACATGGATCCCCGCATTTCGGGCTGCACGAAGCGCCATGACTTGGCAAATGGTCACGGAGATATCGGCATCGCGTCGCTCGGGCTGATAGCGCCATCCCCCTTCCTTGTTCTGCGTGTCGATGATGAGCTTCACTGCCTGCGCCAGTTTCGGCCGCAGCTCTTTCATGTCGGCCATTCCGTAGGCCTCCGCGAGAAACAGCGTCGCGAAACCGTGCTCATACATCGGGCCGTGACTCGTCGATGCCGGCTGATGCAGGAAGCCGCTCGATTGAGCATTGCTCAGAATGTACTCCACAACGCGTTTGACGTTGCGCCCGTAGGGCCCCCGTCCCGGGAAACTTCCCGATGACAACATCGACAGTCCCGCCAGACTACAAACCGCAACATTGCGGCTCATGGGTCCCATGCCGAACGAACCATCCTCGTTCTGAACTCGCGCGAGGTACCCTAAACCACGCTCAATCGCCTGCTTGATCTCCACTCGAATCGACGGTTCATCAGCCCCGACAGCTAAGCGCCCGACAGCTAAGCGCCCGTCAACCAAGCACCCGACCGTTGCATCGAGGCCCCACAGACATCCGCATACGGACAATTGCCGTTTGAGAAATGCTCGTCGATCGTCCGTAGATGCAAACACCGCTCGTCGTCCTTCCTCATCTCGGGGCTTCACGCCCGGGAGTCGCCCGATCCATTTCCGCGAGCCGCTTATAGTACTGCTGAATCATCCGCTCGTATTTCGGCAGGAATTCTTCTGACTTGAGATTTTGCATTGTCTGCCGGACTCGCGCCGGCAGTTGTCCCCACACTTCTTTCGCAAGCCCGACCGGAACTTTTTCACCCTCGCTGTCTGCCCCCACCTCTGCACCCACCGGCGGACGATCTCCCCCCTTCTCGGATCGCACTACCTCCTGCCCCGTAGCTGATGGAGCGGGCTCAGGCTCCGACGCCGTCGATTTGCTTTTTCCGCTCGAACGACTGCTCGATTGGCGTTGCCGTTCCAGTTGCTCGATCAGCGCTGCCAACTGTTGCGCAATTTCCTTCTGCTTCGACTGCGTTCCCGACGCAAGATCCTCGCGGCGCAGCGCCTTCTCGACTGACTGCATGTTCGACTCGATCAGCCGCAACGGATTAATGCTCTTCTTCCCTCCAATGTCCTCGCCTGACTCCGAACCCAATCGCTCGGCTTGGCTCGGCGTCTGCACTGGTTCCTTCGAAGTACCGCGTCGTCGCACCTTGGGAATATCGTCTAGCAGCGGCGGCTGTCGATTTGCGTTCTGCGAGGCCGCTCCCTCAGCGGGCCGGCCGTCATCACGATGATCCGACTCACGCGCCGTGGCAGCGTCGCCATCCGCTATCGACGCGCGCGCAGTCGATTGCGCAGGCGCTTGCTCAGTCGCTTGCTCCGTCGATTGAGCAAATCCCGATGCGCCGTGCACTAGCACCGCGATCATCGCCATCATCATCCCGCATTCGAAACGCATCGCCACTTTCGTCACCGCTTTCACCTCGCACATCGCCGCTTCGTTACCTGAGTTGGTCATCTCCGGCTTTAGGGACCGCTTCTGCTCTTATGGTTTCCTCTGCTCGCGTGTCGGTATTCCTCGTGATCTAACGACCGCTTTTTTCCGAGTTCATCACCTGCAACAACTCCTGCAGCATCCGGAGAATCGACTGCTGATCCTCCGTAAGCAAATCGACTTCCCGCCGCTGTTTTTCGGACCACGTACCTCGACGAATACGCTGCATCTCCAATTCCTCCGTGCGCCGATTCACCTCGACCTGAAGCCCCTGAATTACTTTCAATTCCGCCAACCCGAAAGGTCGATCGGGAGGTTGATTCTCCTGAGGCTGACCTGGCGTTTCCGGTCCCTCTTGCGTCGCACTCTCGGCAGGATCGGCTGATGGCAACGAGGGACTTAACGCCTTCAAAAGATCCTCGATCTGCCCGATCGTTTGTTCGACACGCCGTACCGTTTCTGCAGGTTGATCCGCCGCTGCGGCCGCAGCATCCTGGGTCGCACGCGTAATCCGTTGCAAAGCAAACTGAATCGCCGAGCTGTCCGCCCAATCCCGTTCTAGGCGCTCCGACACATCGACGAATCGCCGGTGACTTTCGATCCATGCAGCTCGAAGCGGAAGCACCTTTGAAGCGTCGTCGCTGCTTGCGTCCGAACGCGACAGTGCGTGCCATCGCTCCAACTGCTTTGATTGCTCGCCAAGCATTTTCTCAAGCGATGCGACCAGAGCTTTCAGTCGCTGTTCGGCCTCCGACTCGCGAACCGCCCCTAATTCCGCGCTCAGCTTCGCAATCGCGTCCTGCAGACGGGACGCAGCCGCAGCCATTTCATCCGCGGCTTGCGACCAAGCGTCCTCGTTCACTGCATTCGCCGCTTCACGATCATGCGACGCCGAATCCGCTACCGCAGCCGATTGATCCTTCAGCGAACCTCCATCCATACGCTTGGCAAGACCTTCAAGTTCCTGCGCAAGACTCGCAAGGTCTTCCCCCAAACGTGCCGCATCGGCTTTCCTGCGATCGGCATCAGTCTGCTGTTGGCCGTCAGCACGACGCTCGGCCAACTCGGCTTGTTGCGCTGCAAGTTTCTCCAAGCTCTTTTTGGCCGCTTCGAGTTCCGCTTTGCGGCTCGCCAAGCTGTCTCGCGTAGCCGCGGACAGAATCATTTGAAGTTGCTCCAAATCGCGCACCGATTCCTGCTGCTGTTCCGTCGCGGCACCCCACCGCCCTTGATCAAGCAGTCGGCTCGTCTCCCGCAGTTTCCCGACCGTCGATAGTTCATCGAGTACGGATACGGCCTTGGCGAGTCGATCAGCGGCTTCCGCGTCCCCCTCCCGCATTTCCCGTTCTACCGCCATCCATTGCGATTGCATCTTGTCCAACCGCTGAGACAGCTCCAGCTGGCGATCCGCAAGTCGATGCGCCAGGGACTGCTGGGGTTCGGTCGCGGATTCCGCATCCCCGGAAAGCGTCTTTTGCAGTTGACTCATCGTGGCCCCAATCAATTCTTCTTCGCTACGGCGCAAGCGCGCCAGCTCACTCGCAAAGCGCCGGTAGTCGTCCCAATGAGAAAACTGAGCCAACAACGACTCCAACTCGCTGACCACACTGTCCTGCGCGGCGAGCGCCGCTTTGACCGAACGCTCCAGTTCCGCGATTGCGGAATCACCCGGTTCCGATTCTCGCCCCAGCCGACCTGCATTCGCGAGTTCGCGTTGCGCCAACTCGGAATACTCTTTGCGAATCGTCGCAATGTTGTCACGGAGCACCGCAACACGACGTCCATTTTCATTCTGGTCGACGCCGTTGATGGCCATGGTCTCGAGCATGGCATCCAACCTTCCGATCGCACCTGTGGCGTTATTCCCCAGCGACGTCGAAATGCTACGCTGACGCAACTCTGACAGTTGCAAGGCTGCCTTATCGGTCGGCGTGAATGCCTCCCCGTCCCCCGCGGCCACAGAAAGATCCCGCACGCGAGCCCGACATTCGGTCTGCTCCCGCAACGAATCGGCCAACTGACGCAAGATCGCCGACTGCTCGGCAGCCAAGCGTTCCTCCAATTCCTCCACGCTAATCACACTCAGACGTCGCTCCGCCATTCGTCCCGTTTGCGGCTTGAAATCGCTCGCGAAAATTCCGACTTGCAGCGAAGCACCCGCCACGAGGTTCGGCACTTGGTCGAACGGCATCAACCATTCGAGAGAAAGCGACTGCCCTTCGCCGCGCCCGCGATCCGCGTCGATCCCTGGCAAATCAAAGCGGGCAATCTCGTTTTGAAAAAGAGTCTGACCATCGGCCGCATTGCGAATCTCTACACGCACGTCACGGATTGCCAAATCATCCTTGACGAAGATCCGGAGCGGTAGTTTGGCTTGAGGGGTCACGTACGCTGGAAATTCTTTACTCGCCAATCCCACTGTGGGCTCCGCGTCGGGAATGACGTGCAACGTTACCCCGTGATCAGCTTCGGCCATGATGCCGCGCTCATCTTCCACTTCGACATGAAGGGTGGTCGATTGTTCCGCAAGCCAGGCCGCATCGTCGGCAGGTGAAACCTCAAAGCTCAGGCGATCCTGTGAAAGCCGCACGGCGGATG
>JBJOLO010000359.1:0-3841 GCA_046045565.1 Planctomycetota bacterium
TACGCCTTCGCGTGGCATACGGCGAGCAGGCTCGAAGCCACGCGGCTTCGCGACCGGATCATTTCGCCCTGCCTGTTTGCCTACCTGCTAACATCCCGCGGCAACCATCCCGCACGTAGTATCGAGCACTCAGCAAATCAGGCCGTTCGCAAAACGCCAGCCGTTCCAAGTCATTTCATCGCCATTCCTTTTACGAGTATAGCCATGTCCGCGCAGCGACTATCGGGAATTTTCACGCCCAACATTGTGCCTCTCGACGATCAGGGCGACATCAACGAGGCCGAAACGAGGCGATATGTTGACTGGCTGATCGATCACGGCGTCCACGGATTGTACCCGAATGGATCGACGGGCGAATTCACCCGGTTCACCGCGGAGGAACGTCGTCGGATCATTGAAATCATTGCCGATCAAACACGCGGAAGGGTACCGATCCTCGCCGGTGCTGCCGAAGCCAACACGCGAGAAACGATTCATGCGTGCGAGCACTATCATGAACTGGGCTGCCGCGCGGTGGCGATCGTTTCGCCCTTCTACTACAAACTCAGCCCCGCGGGCGTCTACGCCTACTTCAAGGAAATCGCGACCCACTCGCCGATCGACATCACCCTCTATAATATCCCGCTGTTCGCTTCGCCGATTGATGTACCGACCGTGCAGCGCCTGGCCGATGAATGCCCGCGAGTGGTCGCGATCAAAGATTCATCAGGCGATCTCCCGCATATGATGCGGATGATCGCAGCAGTGCGTCCCAATCGCCCTGACTTCTCGTTCCTCACCGGCTGGGACGCCGCGTTGATGCCGATGCTGCTGATCGGCTGTGATGGCGGCACGAATGCAACGAGCGGCGTGGTGCCTGAAGTCACGCGCAAGCTCTACGATTTGACGCAAGCCCGACGACTCGATGAAGCGCTCGACCTGCAGTACCGCCTGTTGAAACTGTTCGACGCGATGCTGTTCACCGCCGAATTTCCCGAGGGTGTGCGAGCCGCATTGCGACTGCGAGGTTTCAAAACGGGCGAGGGCCGGCAGCCGCAATCAGCGAACCAGCAACTACAGCTCGATCGGCTCAGCGATCAACTGCAATGCCTGCTCTCCGCAGAAGGATTCGCCAACGAACCGATCAGCGGCTGCTCGGTTGCCGCTCCCGTCGATGCCGATGCCGTGGCCCGCATTGTGCTCGGCGTCGTCGGAGAACTTCGCAAACAGGGCATCGTCCCGGCCGAATAAATCACACGCATCGCGACGCATCACGAGCGTTCGCGCGTGTCGGACGGGTTCGTTTATGCGAAAAACGGACACATTGTCCACGCAAAGCACAGGTCTGCTCTCACGAAGACCGCGTATTGGTGCGTGAAACCGGCGTTCGATCGCGTCAGCTGCGGTTAGCGGGAGCCGAATCGACTCCGAACCAGAACACGCCCCCCATGCCGCAGATCACGCAGGCGACCACGATCGCGGCGTTCCACCCGTAGTGCTCGGCAATCCAGGGCGTGAGTGCCGGCGCCACTGCGCCGGCGGCATTGCCACCGGTGTTCATGAAAGCGCACGCCAGTCCGCGACGTTCGCCACCTAACTCCGCCGCGGTGGTCCAAAACGCTCCTTCGCACAAACCGAGTGCCAACAAGGCAATGGAGAAGCATGCCACGACGACCTGCCATGGCGGTGCGGCGAGTATCCCCGACACGGCAACCAGGGCGCTGACCGTAATCGACAGTACGGCAATCGCGCACCGGCCTTGTCGCGGCCCCCACATCAAACACAAACGATCGGTCACCCAACCGCCGCACGCCATTCCGATCCCCATGGCGATCGTCACCACCATCGACGCAAGTCGACTCGTCGCAGGCGGAAGGTGAAGCCCTTTATCGAAGTAAAACTGCATCCAGTAGAAAAACAGATACTGAAAGTAACCAATCGCAGCGTAACTGGCTGTAACAAACATTAGACTTCGCAGCGGGCTGCGGGCCACTTTTTCACTGCCATCGACACCCCGAACGGGCACGGCATCCCGCGAGGCTTCGCTCCGCGAGACTGCGCTCTCGGACGAATCCGATATCGAACTCGGCTGCTCAAGCTGCCCCAAGACAAGCTCTTTTTCCGCCGCATTCACCCACGGATGGTCTCCGACTCGATCTGCCGACAAACTGAGCCACACCAGCGAGAATGCCAAGAGCACACTGCCGCACATCACAAAGGCCAGCGGCCAGTCGAGCCAATCCATCAGCGATCCGAAGATTGGATAGGTAACCGCAATCCCCATCAGCGCCGCGGCGGTCACGAGGCCGTTGGCGGTCGACCTCGACCCGTCGGGCGTCCATTTCGAGACACATTGGGCCGAGCCGGGATGCAGCGGGACACTAAAAGCGCCCGCGATCGCCCGCACAACCAGCATCGCAATCCAAAGTTGCGTTCCGGTCCAGCCCAGCCAACCGAGCGAACCGGTTGCGATCACGCAGGCTCCCATCGCCAAGCCCATGGTGCCGAGTGACCATCGCGCGCCAAGTCGGTCGATCAGGTAGCCGCCGGGCAGCATGCACAGCGTGTATACAATCAGAAAGGCGGTATAAACCCACCCCATCCGTTCGGAACCGATCCCTTCGTGTTCAATAAGTCGCTCCGCGCCTGCGACCGAAACACTCACGCGATTGAAATGGCCTTGCGCCACAAACAACATCAGCAGCACTACGATCAACCAGCGGACTCGAGTCGGTTGCGTCGCGCCGATGGATGAGGAAGGGTTCGACGCGTGGTTCATGGTGCCTGCGATCTAAAAAGGTCCACCGAATCGCCGACGCAACTCGGGCGGCATCACGAATCCGATCCCCGGCGTCTGCGGCAAGGCGATCGCGCCGTCGCGGACCGGAAATCCGGCCTCCTGCAACGCCGCTCGCAGCGGAGAAGCATACACCTCGGCCGGCGCAAACTCAATGAATGGCGTGATCGGCGACCACGCAGCCAAATGCACGGTCGCCGCGCCCAAAATCTGCGTCGACCAGTTGCCCGGACAAACCAACGCACCGCGCGCGTGCGCTAACTCCACGATGCGACGCGCCTCGGTAATGCCGCCACAGGTCGTCATATACGGCTGCACCACGCTCACCCGACCGCGATCGATCATGTCGACAAATTCCCACCGCGTCACACCATGCTCGCCCATGGCGAGTGGTATCCGCGTCTGGCTGGCGAGGCGTGCATACGGCTCCGGAGAATCGACCGGAAAAGGCGTCTCGAAGAAATAGATGTCTAGTTCCTCAAGGGCTCGGCAAATTCGCAGCGCGGTCGGCACGTCGTTCAGCAAATACCCGACATCGACCATGATGGTCGCTGCCGTTCCCAAAGCGCGCCGTACACTGCGAGCCATCTCGATCACCTGCTCGGGCGTCGACATCATCGGCTCGACCTTAAACGCGCGATAGCCAAGCGCCGCCAGCTTTTCAGCTCGAGACACCTGCTGCGCAATCATGCCCGCCGTGCCCCATTCATCCGACACCAACGTGCAATAAGGAATCACCTGATCACAAGGCGTTTGTGCATGGGTTTGGAACGGACCTCGCTGTACGCCGCCAAGCAGCTGCCAGACTGGCTGATTGAGTTTTTGACCATACAAATCCCATATCGCCACATCGAGTGCACCGAGAATGATCACCTGCCAACCGCGACGGTTGGAATGAATGATCGCGTCCCACATCCGTTGCCACATTCGTTCGGGATGTGTCAGTTCCTGTCCGAGCAGCAACCGCCCGAAATGGCTGTCACGATCGCCCACGACGGCCTCGACCACTTTCGGCGGCACCCGAAAGACTTCCGAGAACCCGACCAACCCTTCGTCGGTGCTTAC
>JBJOLO010000579.1:0-4222 GCA_046045565.1 Planctomycetota bacterium
CGGCAGGAAGGGCGAGCGGGCCGGATCGAAGACGAACACGATGATGCCGTCGACTCGGACGCATCCAACGAAATGATGCCGGGGCCGCAGGAAGGTGCGGCGCGTGGTTCAGGCGAGGGCCCGGATCGATCGGGTGGCGATGACTCCGTTCGACGCGGTCGCCGGCGTCGCCGAGGCCGTCGCGGCGGCAGGGGGCGTCGGGATTTCAGCGCTGATGGCGGTCGTGAGGGTGATGCCGGCGGTGCGTCATCGGGCGGTCGAGGTGACGATGAGCCATCGGACTTTGATCGAACGATTGACGAGCGTGGACCGGAACCCTTTGACTCGTTCGCAACACCGGAAGCGGTGGAAGATGTCTTCGACGAGAGAGACGATGCGGGCGAAGAGGGCGGCGACGAGGGACGCGGGGCGGCCGGATCGCGTTCACGCGAAGGACAACCGCGTGAGGGCGGTGAGGACGTTCAGCGATCGGGGCGTCGCCGGCGTCGACGTCGGCGACGAGGCGGACGCAGGGACGACGCATTGGAACCTCGATCGGGCGATGGCGGCGGCCGCGATGCGGAGTCGCACGAATCGCAGCGTGGCGAATTCGATGAATTCGATGGCGACATCGGCAGCGATGCGGAGAGCGACTTCGCAGATCGTCGGGACCTCGATCGTCAGGACCTCAAGAAGCCATCCCGTATCGATGAAGATGCGGAAGGTTTGGCGACAGGCGGTGACGAGGATCGACCGGGTTCGGATGCGGACGAAGACGGTGGACGACCGCGTCGAAGGCGCCGACGCCGTGGTCGTCGAGGCGGTCGGGGTGAACGCGGGCCTGCGCGAGCGGGCGCTTCGCCGCACGGCGAACGTTCAGCAACCGATGATCGCGATGCAGACGATCACGACGATGACTATCGTGCCGACGATCACCTGGATAGGGACGGCGACGACGGACTGGACAGCGACGCCGGTCTAGAGGGCGATGGCCTTGAAGATGACGGTCTCGAAGGTGATGGCCTCGACAGTGAAGGGGCTGATGGCGATCGGGTGCGTCACCGCGGCATCCCGACCTGGGACGAAACGATTGGCCACATTATCACCACGAACATGGAAGCGCGGGCAAAAAACCCCAACCATGGTCATCGCAATCGCGGTCCGCGGACTCGATAAGCCCATCGCGACTGCGACGCCTCGCGACCTACCGGTCTGTCCCTTCACATCTGCCAGGAAAATCCGCGGCTCGGGCAAGGCCCGAGGCGGATCGTGGCACGTCGATTTGGCCTATGGATTTCGCTCGCTGTCGTCGCAGTGCGGAGAACGGCGATGAGTGTCTTGCGTCCCGTCCTGGTGTTTGCCGCCATCGCGTGGATCCTCCTTTTCCGGTCCGGGATGGCAGACGATTCGACCGCACCGCCATCGCCTTTAGCTGGCAACCCTCCCGCCGTTGACACGTCGTCGCAATCTGAAGGCAGCGTGCCATCCCGCAAACAGATGATTGCGCGTATCGATCATTGGATCGAATCTCGTTGGCGCGAATCATCGACCACGCCTGCCCCGCCGTGTCGTGATGAGGAGTTTCTGCGACGAGCCAGCCTGGACTTGTGCGGCGTCATCCCTCGTGTTTCCACCGTGCGGCAGTTCCTGGCAGATCGCAACCCCGATCGGCGCGAGAGACTGATCGAAGAACTACTCGCTTCGCCCGCCTATGCCACGCATCAGGCGACGACGTGGCGAAACATTATCCTTCCTGGCGGGATCGAGCCCGAGCAGATTCAGAATGCCGCGGGGGTACAGAATTGGCTCCGTGTTCAGTTTGCGGAAAATGCCCGCTACGACCGCATGGTGTCGGACTTGCTTGTCGCAACCAGCGGCAACGAAACAGGCCCGGCACTGTTTTACACGTCGCTCGACTTGCAACCGGAAAAGCTCGCCGCCGCATCGGCTCGCATTTTTCTCGGCCTGCAAATCGAATGTGCACAATGCCACCACCATCCGTTCGACCATTGGAAACAAGACGACTTTTGGAGCTATGCCGCTTTTTTCTCTCAGGTTCGCCTGGCATCGGGAAGTCGAGCGATGCGGCGTGTACGTTTGGAGGACGTGGACGTCGGCGAGGTACAGTTGCCGAACACGCAGACGGTGGTTGCCCCGCGATTTCCCGGAGGCGTATCGCCCCGTGAGTCCCGCGGGACCCGACGCGAGCAATTAGCGATCTGGATGGCATCGCGCGACAATCCCTATCTCGCCCCCGCTTTGGTGAATCGTGTCTGGGCACAACTTTTCGGACGAGGATTGGTCGAACCCGTCGATGACCTCGGGCCGCGCAATCCGGCGTCCCATCCCGAGTTGCTGGCGGAATTGAGCAACTACTTCGTGGACAACGGCTTCGACATCAAGGAACTTGTGCGAACCCTCACGGCTTCCCGCGCCTACCAACTCAGCAGCGAGTGGCCATTCGATCAGGAACCGGCAGCCGATCGGTTGCTTCGCATGCCGCTCAAGCCGCTCACGCCGGAACAACTTTTCGATTCTCTTGGTCGCTTGCTGGGCCCCGAAACAGCCGAAGGCACTTCGCCGGGCTCGACGTTCACTCCGCGAAGATTGACCTTCCTGACCAAAATGCAGAGTCCGTCGCGAACTCCGGCCGAATACCACGCCGGAGTGCTGCAGGCACTGACGCTGCTCAACGGCGACGAAATCCAGGCTGCGTCCAGCCCGGAGAAAAGCGGGTTGATCCAATCGATCGACTCACCGCTGTTCTCCGTGCAAGAGCAGGTCGAGGTGCTGTTCCTGGCGACCGTTTCGCGTTTTCCGTCGGACGAAGAAATCACCGCGTGCAAAGGGCATCTTGAATCAGCAGGTCTCGAGCGACGTCGTCCAGCCTTGAGCGACATCCTGTGGGCGATTCTAAACGGTGCCGAATTCGCCATGAATCATTAACCTCGTGCGGATTGTCGCCTCCGATCGCGGCACAACCTTCCATGTTACGAACGGCATCTTCATCCACGAACACGCACTGCGCGTGCGTTTCGGCGCTATTGCTGACCGCCGCCATGGCAGCGTGGACCGGATGCGGCCGCACCTCTCCGGTAACACCACAATCGCCGCCCGCAATCACACCCTCCCTCGACGCGCCGGCCACCACGCCGACCACGAACGAAACGGCTCCTCGCGATGAATTCCCCCTCGCCAAAACGGCCTCCGAGCCGAATGCAACCGATCCCGGCGCGAATCGTTCGCCATACCGATTTCTCCTCCTGGGCCCGACAGGGCCGCTCGTCGTCGAACTCTCGGTGACCATCGACGATCAACCGCTCGAAGCGTATCACGCGAAGCGTCTCGAGTTGCTGTTGACGCAGTTCGATAGCGACGGCGATGGCCAAACGAGTTGGGAGGAACTGATCGATCACCCGGTCTTTGCATCGGGAGCACTGGGAATGGAGCGTCCTGCGACCGATAAACGGCGATTGGACTTGATCGAACAAAATGACCTGAATCGCGACAAGCGGGTCAGCGGCGATGAGATGTCGAAGCTGCTCAGCGGCGAGGCCTCGAGTTCCCAGGCGCTGACCTTGCGAAGCTCAAACGAATTCCGCGACACGAGCGTCCGCGAATCGGCCATTCGCCGGTTGCTTGACGAGGACGGCGACGGAGTGTTGCAAGGCGAGGAGACGAAGAACGCATCCACTCGCCTGCACACGCGGGATGCGAACGACGACGAGCAACTCGATTTGGCCGAGTTACAGTCGGGCAACTTGCTTCCAAGTGAATTCAACGGGACGGACGCCACGGCGCGACAAAAAGTATGGGCACCCGACTTGCTGGAACCGCTCTCGCATCGGCCCGCTTGGGACCGTATTTTTTCCGCCCTTCAGGAACTGTATGCGATTGGAGGGCGTCTGGAACTCGCGTCCTTGCCGGCCGATGTCGCCGCGTCGCTCGCTGCGTTGGACGAAAACAAGGATGGCTTTGTCGGACGGCGCGAAATCGAGCAATGGGTGACGATGCCGCCTGACCTGGAAATCCGCGTGGCGTTTGCCGCTTCGTCCCAGCATCCGCCAACACTAGCGATGACCTGGAAGCGACCGGGGACAACGCTCGAGCATTCCATGCGCGGCGGAACAGACCGCTGGGAGACCTGCCTGACCAACTTGACCATCCGGTGGGAGTGCCTCGATCTCGCTGCGAACGATGACTCCGCGGCGCGCGCTTCGCAGACCCTGGAACAATGGGATCG
>JBJOLO010000618.1:0-2846 GCA_046045565.1 Planctomycetota bacterium
GCCGCTCACGATGCCTATCAGGTGGCACCCCGTCATGCGACATTCATCGCAGAGAATCGAGAAAACTGGGCTCAAGTGCGCGTGTTTGACGCCCACGTCTCTTCGTAATCGACTTCGAATGCTCGAGAGCGTTCGCGATCGCGCGCCCGACACGATGGGGAACTCGTTGCGGGCGATTGCCAGCAGGTTGATTAGCCGAACCAACCCTTCTTCTCGTACGCCTTAATCGCGTTCGACTCGTCCGGGTGGATATCGAACACCTTGTTCAGCTTCATGATTTTGAAGACTTCCATGATGTTCGGAGCGATGTTGCAGAATTTCAGATCGACTTTGTCGGTCTTGCATTTTTTCGACAGCAAGATGAGCTTCCCGATCATCGCGGACGACATGAAGCCGACGTTCTGAAAGTTCAGCAGCATCTTGCCTGCTTCGGCCTTCGAGACCATTTCGGTCAGGTCTTTGCCAATCTGCTGGATGCGCGCATCGTCGAGAATCTTGGCATCCGAAAAATAGACAACCAGCACCTCGCCGTTTGTCTGAGACCATAAGGAAGTTGTCGTCATATTCACACCAACGGAACCGTGAAAGACTGTGGATAACTCCGGGGCAGTTCGTTCTCCGAATCGGACGATCGAATCGACAAGGTCGAAGATCAGCCTATCTGTGCCTTCGAGGAACGTGCCACCGCGGACTCAGGTTGAGACATAGGGTATCACGGCACTAATCCGGTTGCAATCAGTTCCCCGGATTCACGCAAAAACCGCCGATTTACAGCGATTTCGGCGGGGAGTTTACGTCGCGTAGGCTAAGCGTTGACAGGGGGGGGCTATCTCGCACGGCGATTCAATCGCCATCGAACTGAGGCCCATGCAATCCATTCGCGGACTTCATCAAAATCGTCGGGATTCGCTCGGTGGCTTCGGTGCGACGGCGACCAAAGTCAACTAACCATGTCAGCGCGTTGATGCAGCGTTCCAAGTGCTTGCACGGACAGGCTTAACGATCGATCGCGGCAATCGGTCGCCATCGATGCGCCTTCTTCCTGCTAGGCCTCTTTGTCATTTCTTCACGCTTGCTTCGCCAATTATTCCCGCGAGATACACGGGACGTTTATCGATCGTTCATTTGGTCTTCAAACAGGCAGTGGATAACTGTGAGCGTCGCCGAGGCGACTTTCGCAACCGATCTCGTTTCCAGTTTTATCACATTAGGGAGTTGATCGCATGAAGATGTCGAAGAAGAGGGCTTTCACCTTGGTCGAGCTGCTGGTGGTCATATCGATCATCGCGGTGCTCGCCGCCATCCTGCTTCCCGCGCTTGCCGCCGCTCGGGAGTCCGCACGCAACACGTCGTGCAAAAACAACCTGCGGCAATTCTTCATTAGTCTCACCACCTTTGCCGATCGCGATCCCCAAGAGCGGTACTCGACCGGCGCATTCGATGGCAAGCGAGATGGCTCGATCGATACGATCGGTTGGGTCGCCGACATGGTGAATGCGGGGGTTGGTGAGCCGGCCAAGCTGCTTTGCCCGTCCAATCAGGCGAAGTTGAGCGAAAAGATCAATGACTATCTCGGGACGATCACCAGCAACCCGTTAGAGTCCACTCCGAACACTGGCTACCTGACGCTTGGTGCCGCCAATATCGTCAACAACGCAACGACTGCGAACAAGCCAGCGGCAATCGTGGAGCACTTTCTGAAGAAGGGCTACAACACGAACTATGTGACCACTTGGTTCATGGTTCGAGGTGCCCCGAAGTTGACCACGGTCGATACCGGTAACGATGTGCAGATCACGTTTCCGGCTGCGACTCCGGGCTACATCAAGGGCTTGAGGGACACCGCCGGACCGCTGTCTCGAAAGGTTGTCGAGAATAGCTTTCACACTTCGTCGATTATTCCGCTGATCGGCGATGCTCAGATGGGCGATCAGAAAGAAGCTTTCCTCACCGCCGACCTGCCTGGCTATGGCATTGCGGGCGACCGAATGGCCGAATCGTTTACAGACGGACCTGCGACCTTGGTCGGTGGCGTGACTTGGGAGCCGATTGGCAAGACGCAAGTGGCGACGATCCACGATTCTGCTACCGGCGTCAGCATCTGGCAAACGGAGCAGCCTCCGACGGGAGTCGCCTCGTCCTATCCATGGACCTACCTGCAAGACTATCGCGATCTCGGTCCGGTGCATGCGGGAACCGCGAATGTGCTGTTCGCCGATGGAAGCATCAAGAACTTCAAAGATCAGAACAAGGATGGCTATCTCAACCCAGGCTTCCAGGTTTCGTCAAGTGCTACGCAAGCACAGATCGACAAAATCGGGTATCGCGATGGCCTGATCGAACTGGAACCGGCATTGATCTTCTCGGGCGTCATGCTCCAGAAGTTCAACAACAAGAAGAATCTTGACTAGGACCGCAAATGGCCAGCAATCAGCCGGTCTCGCTTTGCGAATCGCCTCTTACCAACCCCTCGTGCCGGGTCATCGCACGAGGGGTTGGGTTGTTTAATTCGCAAAAGCGACGCGACCGCGAGAGCGCAGCCAGCTGTCGTAGATTTTTCACGAAACACTTTTCGTTTCTTCACGAAGCAATCATCGGGTCTTCAATGTTCCCGACGATGACAAGCTCTATACGGAAGTGAGACGCGATTAGGGTTGGTCTGAGGAAGCGGCCAATGCACGTGCGAGCCACGTGCGAGCAAGGTTGAAAGGAATGGCGGATCGAAACATGAAAAGTAGGGATTCCATGTCGAAGTCAAATCGAGTGGGCGTGACGTTAATTGAGATGCTGGTGGTGATGGCGGTGATCGCCGTCATTGTCGGCCTGTTGCTGCCGGCGATCCAGGC
>JBJOLO010000650.1:0-8177 GCA_046045565.1 Planctomycetota bacterium
ATTGAGCTTGCAATCGACACGGCCAACCCGCTGCCGTTTGCGCAGCCGAATAAAGAGGTGTATCGGGAAGAGCAGGCGGCCGAATTTGAATTGCTCGGCAAGCTGAATCGCCTGGCCGGGATCAGCTATCCGGACGATCCCGCGCTGACCGCGCGGATCAAGTCGTACGAACTGGCGTTCCACATGCAGACCGCGGTCCCCAACATTGTCAATTTCGGGGCCGAAACGGCCGGAACGCAGGAGCGGTACGGGCTAAACAATCCGACCACGCGCAAGTTCGGCCAGCAGTGCCTGGCGGCGCGTCGCCTGGTGGAGCAAGGTGTTCGCTTCATTCAGATCTTCCACGGCAGCAACGGTGGCGCCGGCGAATGGGACGCGCATGGCGGCCTCAAAGCAGGACATACCGCCCTCTGCGGTCAAATCGACCAACCGATCGCCGCACTCATTCAGGATCTCAAACAACGCGGAATGCTGGACGACACCATTGTCGTGATCGGAACCGAATTCGGTCGGACACCCGGTGCCCAAGGCGGCGACGGCCGCGACCACCACCCGTACGGTTTCTCGGTGCTGATGGCAGGTGGTGGCATCCGTGGCGGAGTCGCACACGGCAAGACCGACGAACTGGGATTCCACGCCGTCGAGGGTCGACACTACGTGACCGACATCCACGCCACCGTCCTCCACCAAATGGGGCTCGACCCCCGCAGGCTGGAAGTACCCGGCCGCAAGCGACTCGACATCGATTTCGGCAACCCCATCCGCGAGATCCTCGCCTGATGCTATCGCCCGCAGCGGCTCGCGCCGGCACGACGCTGTCCCCACTCCGCCAGCAGCAAACTTTACGGCAACCGCTATTCGCAACGAGCGTCGCTCGGGTATGATCGAATGGCGTCACCTTTGCTCCGATTCGCGTGCCTACTCGGATTTTTTCGCCCGTTCGAAACGGCGGAACAAGAGCCGAACGGTAACGACCGTTGTGGGATTGCCACAACGTTCGGGTTAGAGATCGGTCCTGGTACCACGACCTGGTACCACGACGTGGGAGCACAAGGCAACATCCACAGCATTGATCGAAAGCGAATGTTTTGCGACCTGGAGGACTTCTCGAATGATACGTGATGCGGCTGATCGTTGGTCGAGCACCGATTCGGGCGACCTGTACGAAGTGGCGCGATGGGGTAAAGGATACTTCTCTGTCAGTCGCGACGGCAATCTGCTGGTCCATCCAACGCGCGAACCGCATCGCTCCATCGACATGAAACAATTGGTCGATCGACTGCAACTGCGGGGACTCGACCTGCCCATCCTGGTTCGCTTCAACGGCATCCTTCGCGATCGGTTGCGCGAAATCAACGATTCGTTCGGGCAAGCGATCCGCGAGCACGACTACAAGGGCCGGTATTCGTGCGTCTATCCCATCAAGGTGAATCAACAGCGGCAGGTGGTCGAGAAGGTGCTGGAGTACAGCAAGCCTTACGGTTTCGGCCTCGAGGCCGGAAGCAAGCCGGAACTGCTGGCTGTGGTCGCGATGACGGACGCTGACACTCCGATTATTTGCAACGGCTTCAAAGACGCCGAGTTCATCGAGATGGCGATGCTCGCGCAGAAAATCGGCCGCAATGTCATTCCGGTTGTGGAAAAGTTCACGGAACTCGATCTGATTCTGCACTATGCGGCGAAGGTAGGCGTGCGGCCGCAGATTGGCATGCGCGTGAAACTGGCGGCTCGCGGTTCCGGACGCTGGCAAGGTTCCGGCGGTTTCCGCTCGAAGTTCGGTTTGACCGTAAGCGAAATCCTGCGCGGCCTGGAGGAACTCCAGCGACGCGGCATGGCCGATTGCTTCCAGCTGTTGCACTTCCATCTTGGCAGCCAGATCACCAACATCCGGCATGTCAAAGGTGCACTGGTCGAAGCAGCCCGTTGCTACACCGATCTCGTGAAGCGAGGTGCCGGACTCAAGTACATCGACGTCGGCGGCGGCCTGGGTGTCGATTACGACGGCTCGCAAACCAACTTTGAATCCAGCGTCAATTACACGCTGCAGGAGTATGCCAACGACGTGGTGTATCACCTGCAAAGTATCTGCGATGAAGCCGGGGTGTCGCATCCCAACATCATTTCGGAAAGTGGTCGCGCTGTGGTGGCCTACCATAGCGCATTGGTGTTCGGAGTGCTGGGCGTGTCGGAGCAAGGGAATGCCGCGGCACTTCCCGACGCTCTGCCTGATCACTCCGAACAATCGCTGCGCGACATGATGGATGTCTACAAGAATCTGGGCAGCCGCAATGTGCTCGAAGGCTACCACGATGCCCAGCAGACGCTCGACACCATGATGACACTCTTCAGCACCGGCCACATCACCCTGGAACAGCGCAGCATCGCTGAGAACCTGTTCTTCGCGATCTGCCACAAAATCCGTCGGCTTGTCGAGCAGATGGATTTCGTGCCCGAGGAATTGCAAGGACTCGACTCGATGCTGTCCGATACGTACTTCTGCAATTTCTCGCTGTTTCAATCGATGCCCGACAGCTGGGCCATCAAGCAGTTGTTCCCCGTCATGCCGATCCATCGACTCGCCGAAGAACCGACGCGACACGCGGTGCTCGGCGACATCACCTGCGACTCGGACGGAAAAATCGACCAGTTCATCGATCGTCGCGACGTGAAGCGAACCCTGCGACTGCACGCGTACAACGGACAGCCCTATTACCTGTCCGCGTTTCTGATCGGCGCCTACCAGGAAATCCTGGGGGATCTGCACAATCTGTTTGGCGACACCAACACCGTGCACGTCGACATCAACGACATGAACGAGGTCAGCCTGGAAACGATTGTGAAGGGCGAGACCGTTCGTGAAGTGTTGGATTACGTGCAGTTCAAAGAGCACGATTTGGTGCACCGTTTGCAAACATCGGTCGAGCGGGCTGTGCGCGAAGGGCTTCTGGACCATCATGAAGCCGGCCGGTTCGTCAAGTTCTACGAAGACGGCCTCGACGGTTACACGTACCTCGAAGAGGCCGGCGTGCCTGACACGAGCGCGGCAAACGCAACCGCTGCCAAACCGGGGGTCGCCGAACCGGCCAACGGAAATCATGGCGGCACCGGTAACAATACCAACGGCAACAATACCAACGGCAACGAGGCTCAGGGTGAAGGTGAACACACCCACGTCGCCTCGGACGAACACCGGCCCGTTTCGATGTAAGACCGATCGGTTCGCCATGCCACGCGGAGACATCAACGATAGGGGTGGATCGCCGTGGCTAGCCCTCAGTAGGTAGCGCAATGCGAATAGCTTTGGCGTGCCCTGCCGCGCCAGGCAGTCTATCCGGGAACCGCCGCACCGCTCTGCGATACCGGGCGATCTTGCGCAGCCTCGGACATTCGACGCGCGTCATCGGCGATGCAAACGAAATCAGCCCGCGCGACGACCTGCTGATTGCACTGCACGCAAGGAAAAGTGCAGCCGCGATCGAGGCCTGGCGGGCCACACACGCCGATCGGCCCATCGTGCTGGTGCTGACCGGCACCGATCTCTACGAAGAGCGAACACGGTCGGCCACCGTTGCCGCTTCGATGGCCGCGGCCACGCGAATCGTCGTGCTCCAGGCCGATGCGAAACGCTATCTCTCGAAATCGATCGCGGCCAAAACATGGGTCGCCAAAACAAGAATCATTGTGCAGTCGGCAACCACTCCCGCCCGTCCGTCGCTGCCCATTCACTCGCACTTTGACGTCTGCGTTTCGGGACATCTGCGATCCGTAAAGGACCCGCTGCGTGCCGCCATGGCATCGCGACTCCTACCGGCTGAGTCGCGGATTCGCATCCTGCAAATCGGTGCGTGCTTAGACGACTCCTGGATGCGTCGGGTCCAGCGCGAGCATGAGCGAAATCCGCGGTTTCGATACTTGGGTTCCCTGCCGCACCACCGGGCGTTGCACCGGTTGGCTCGCTGCCGGTTGCTGGTCGTCAGTTCCCGATCCGAAGGCGGCCCGAATGTTGTGTCCGAGGCGATCGCCTGCGGCGTACCGATCCTGGGCTCGCGGATCTCCGGAATCGTCGGACTGCTTGGCCCCCACTACCCCGGTTACTTCGCGTTTGGAGACACACGCGCACTTGCCTCGCTGCTTCTCAAGGCCGAGACCGATGCGAAGTTTTATCAAGGCCTGCGCGAGCAGGTCCTGCGCCTGCAACGGTTCGTCGATCCGCAAACGGAGTGCACCGCCTGGCGCGAACTCCTGACGGAACTCACTTAAGCGGTCGCCGCAGCACGTTCGCGCGGCTTCGGAATGCCGCGAGAGCCTCGACGCCATGTTGCAGGTGCGAATCGGTCCGCGATAATGACGGGATGCTCACCGAAGAAACGTTGGACACCAACGAAGTTGGCCTGAACATTGCCAGGGGACCGGGGAACGGTCCGCCGATGATTTTTCTGCACGGCGTTCTGCGACGCTGGAACGACTTTGTTCCGCTGCTGCCGTCGTTCATGACGCGGTGGCAGGTGGCTGCAATCGATTTTCGCGGGCACGGCGAATCGGGGCCGACACCGGGAAGTTATCTCGTTCGAGACTACGTACGCGACGCGGTGAGTGTGCTTCGCGAGGCCGTGAACGAGCCCGCGGTGGTTTATGGGCATTCGTTGGGAGCGATGGTTGCGGCAGCGGCGGCGGCGGAAGTTCCCGATCGCGTGTCGGCACTGGTGCTGGAAGATCCTCCCTTTCAGACGATGGGCCTCGGCATTGCCGAAACAAGTTTTCTCAGTCAGTTCTCGGGCATCCACGGTTTGCTGGGGCGCGAAATCAGCGTAGCGCAGCTGGCTGCCGAACTTGCTGATCTGCCGATCCGCGCACCCGGCGCAGCGCAAGCGACGCGACTAGGTGACGTCCGCGATGCCGCATCGCTGCGATTTTTTGCCAGTTGCCTGCAGCAGGTTGACCCTGAAGTCCTCGCGCCCGTGATCGAATCGCGATGGCTCGACGGGTATGATTTGCCTGCGATCGCCAAGGGACTGAACTGTCCGACCCTGCTCCTGCAAGCCGATCTCATGGCCGGCGGAATGCTGCGGGACGACGATGCCGAGACCTTGCTATCGGCGGCAACCGATGTGACGCGGATTCGGATGCCTCAAATCGGCCACTTGATCCATTGGGCCGACGCGCCGGGAACCATCCGCATTGTGCAAAACTTTTTAGAATCGATCCGCTGAACGAACCAAAGCGAGGACGACTCGAATCATCCCTCGTGCAACGAACAAGCTGACCAATCGGGAGTAGACCGAATGAAATTGGCAACCGGAACGATGGTGATTGAGAACGGGCAATTAGTGGACGGAACGGGCAAGCCGGCGATCCCCTCGGCTGCCGTTGTGGTGGAGCAGGGCAAAATTCGCTACGCGGGACCGGCTGCCGGCCGTCCCCAGGTGGGTCCCGATGCCACAATCGTGAACGCACGGGGCGGGACAATCATGCCCGGGCTTGTCGAGGCGCACTTTCACCCCACGTATTTCAATGTCGCTGAGCTTCAGGATCTCGACATCAAGTACCCGGTAGAGTACGTCACACTGCTGGCCTCGGTGAATGCGAAGCTCGCCTTGGAGTGCGGCTACACGGCTGCTCGCAGTGGCGGCAGCTTGTTCAACATCGATGTCTGGCTCAAGAAGGCGATCGAGAATGATCTGGTGCTCGGACCGCGGATGGCAGCCAGCGGCCGCGAGATCTGCGGCGTCGCGGGACTGATGGACTGGAATCCTGATTTTCGTAAGATCGGCATGGAAGGGCTGGTGCTGCTTGTGAATGGTGCCGACGAAGCGCGGTCCGCCGTGAGGAAACTGGTGAAGGACGGAGTCGAGTGGGTGAAGACCTATCCCACCGGCGACGCAGCCGCGCCGGATGTCAACGACCATCACACCCTGTGCATGACCTTCGACGAGATGCACGCCGTCGTCACCACGGCTCACAATCATTCGATGAAAGTCACGGGCCATTGTCGGGCAACGGAGGGGATCAAGAACGCGCTGCGAGCCGGATACGACACGATCGAGCACGGCACCTTCATGGATGATGAAGCACTCGATTTGCTTCTAGCACGCAATGTTCCGGTGGTGCCCGCGTTGTACTTCGAATTGGTCAGCATCGAGCGTGGCCCTGATTTCGGGATGTCGCAACGGGTCGTGGACGGCCATCGGGAAACGCTGGAGGGCGGCGCGGAGAGCGCCCGGCGGATCCTGCGAGCTGGCGGTCGACTGGGCATGGGTGGTGATTACGGCTTCGCCTGGAATCCGCACGGCGACTATGCCAAAGAACTTTCGTTCTTTGTGAACTACGTCGGATTCACGCCGCTGGAAACGATTCAATGCGCGACCAGGTTTGGCGCCGAGATCATGGGTCGCGGTCACGAATTCGGGACCGTCGAACCGGGCAAGCTGGCCGATTTGTTGGTGGTCGATGGCGATGTCATCACGGACATTCGCCTGCTCGAGCAACGACAGAAGTTCATCGCCGTCATTCAAGGCGGTGTCATCAAGGCCGGTCAACTCGCGGCACCCGTGACGACCAGCGCGAAAATGTCGTAACGCTCACACCATCCTCCAGCAGGCGACCACACGATGCCCACCACTCCCCATCGACGCGACTTTCTCCGGCAAAGTTCTTCGATCGCAGCGGCCACTGCGGCAGCCTCGGCGCTTGCGATCCATCTTCCCGCCGTCCATGCCGATGAACCGGCAAACGCCGATGCCGAAAAGGGATCGCCTAACAACACGGTTCGCGTCGGCATCATGGGAGTGAACGGCCGTGGAGCGGCACTGGCTAATAGTTTTATGGGGCAACCCAACGTCCATGTTGCGGCGATCTGTGACGTCGATCAGCGCGTGGTCGGCCGGACGCTTGACACCGTCGAAAAGAAACAGGGAAAGCGCCCCGAGGCCTTCGTTGATTTCCGCAAGATCCTCGACAACCCGAACGTGGACGTGTTGGTGGTCGCCGCGCCCAATCACTGGCACGCGCCGGCAGCCATCCTGGCTTGCAAGGCAGGCAAACATGTCTACGTCGAAAAACCGTGCAGCCACAATCCGCGCGAGGGTGAAATCGCCGTTGCCGCGGCTCGCAAATACAACCGCGTGGTCAACATGGGGAATCAGCGGCGGAGCTACCCGGCGATCGTTGAGGCGATTGAAAAGATTCGAGCTGGTGCGATCGGACGCGTGCTCTACGCGCGCACCTGGTACAACAGCCGACGACCTTCGATTGGCAAAGGACAAGTCACAGCACCTCCTGCGGGACTTGATTTCGCGCTCTGGCAAGGTCCGGCCCCGGAGCAACCCTACCGAGACAATCTGGTTCATTACAACTGGCATTGGCACTGGCACTGGGGCAACGGCGAACTCGGCAATAACGGTATCCACTCGCTCGATGTAGCCCGCTGGGCACTCGGCGTCGATTACCCCAAACGCGTCACGGCACTCGGAGGCAAATATCGGCACGACGACGATCAACAGACTCCGGACACGATGATGGTGACCTACGAGTTTGGAGACGCGACCATCACCTGGGAAGGCTTGAGCTGGTCGCCTTACGGTCCCGGCGGCGCTGGCTACGGCATGTCGTTTCACGGAGACCAGGGCACGTTGGTCATCGATGACCCGGGCTACAAGCTGCTCGATCTGCAAAACAAGGAGATCGCCGCAGAGAAAGGCCGCGGCGGCGATGGCGATCACCTGGCGAATTTTCTGCACTGCGTGCGCAACGGCGGACGGCCGAATTCCGATATCGAGGAAGCGCACAAAAGCACGCTACTCTGCCACCTCGGAAACATTGCGTACCGCGTGGGACGTGAACTCCATATCGACCCTGCCACAGGCAACATTGTCGGCGACGAGCAGGCCAAGAACATGTGGAGTCGCGAATATCAACCGGGCTGGGAGCCAACCGTGTAACGGAAGCAAACGATCGTGGGAAACTTCGGGTGCCACTGCCAGCCATGACCTGCAGGTCATGGCTGACAGTGTCGATGGCACCATAAAAGTACGAACTGCTGATCAACACCCCAGTGAGTAAGGCGGACTGGGGTGTTGATGCTGAAGAGGGAAAACGAAGGAGATTGATTCTCCGTTTGGCTGAATTTCTCCTCGACGAGCCCTGCACGCGCAGCACAGTATTCCGAGCTACATCCACAA
>JBJOLO010000228.1:0-3126 GCA_046045565.1 Planctomycetota bacterium
CTGACCATCGGATTCGCCCGACGCTTTACCGAATACAAAAGGCCGAACCTGTTGCTGCACGATGCGCAACGACTGATCCGCATCCTCACCAATCCGCAACGCCCCGTCCAACTGATTGTCGCGGGCAAGGCGCATCCCAACGATCCGCATGGGAAATCGATGGTTCGCGCTTTCGCGCAATTCAGTGCCCTTCCCGAGCTGTCCGGAAGGATCGTGGTACTCGAAGACTACGACATGGCCGTCGCGTCGCACATGGTGAACGGTATCGATGTCTGGGTGAATACGCCGCGACGCCCCGCGGAAGCATGTGGCACCAGCGGCATGAAATGCCTCTTCAATGGCGGGTTGCACCTGTCAACGCTCGATGGCTGGTGGGATGAAGCGTATGAACCCCAGGTTGGCTGGTGCGTTGGTGACCGACGCGATCACAGTCCAGCCGATGACGGCCTCGACGCCACCGCGTTGTACGACACCCTTGAGCATCAGATTGTCCCGGAGTTTTATTCCCGCGATTCCGATGGATTGCCGCGTGCCTGGCTCCAACGCATGCTCGCCAGTATGACCACGCTCTCCAACAAATTCTCGAGCCATCGCATGCTGCAGGAATACGTACGACGCGCCTACCTGCCCGCTACGGAAGCGTATCTGGCTCGGCTTGCCGACAATGCCGCATCGGCTCGAACCCTGCACGCCTGGCATGCGCGACTCGAGGATTTTTTTCCGGACATTCGCTTCGGCGAAACGTCGGTGCATCTGACGAATGGACAATTTCGCTTCGAAGCACAGGCGTATCTCGGCGATCTCCAGACGGACGATGTTGCGGTTCAGATTTACGCAGAAAAACGGGAGAATCGACCGAGGCGCATCGCGACCATGAATCGATTGGGAGAAATTGTCGGCTCCGTAAACGGTTGGCGTTACGAAGCCTCTGTTCCCGCCGACCGTCCCGTCGAACATTTTGTCGCACGCATCATCCCCCACCATCCTCAAGCGCGCATTCCCCTGGAAGATCAACACATCCTGTGGCACCATTAGCAAAGCGTGGAAGTGAGACGAGTCCCCTTGCTGCAATCTTGATCGGACTTTCCTGCACCACCTCGCATGAACTCGTCGTCGTTGTTTGATCAACCTGCGTTTCGGTAACACACCCGTGCCTAACCAAGCGGATACTCCCGACTGCCTTGACCCTTTTGACCTGCAGCGTTTCGTTGCTGCTCAACAAGACAACTACGACGATGCGATTCGTGAAATCCGACAAGGACGAAAGCGATCGCATTGGATGTGGTACGTTTTCCCGCAGCTCCGGGGACTGGGATCGAGTAGCACCAGCGAGTTTTATTCAATCAAGAGCCTCGATGAAGCAACGCAATACGTGCAACACCCGCTGCTGGGGAAACGCCTGCGCGAATGTGCCTCGGCACTGTTGTCCATCTCGGATCGCTCGCCCACCGAAATCTTTGGCTCACCTGACGACATGAAACTGCACTCCTCCATGACACTTTTCGCCGCGATCGCAGACGCCGACGACAGCCTGTTCCACCAGGTGCTGAAAAATTTCTTTCACGGTCAGACCGACTCGCGGACCGAAGCCATCCTTGCAACAATGCGCGGGCAAACGGATTCAAAATCATAGGAATTAGCAAGTCCTTCGACCTCCCGATCGTTCAAGATCCGTGCTCCCCAAACAACCACACGAGTCGGCCTCACGATGAACTCTGCTCCGTCTGCTCCCTACGACTTGACGATTGACCGGGTTACTCCGACCAGGCGGTGTGAGGGCAGTCCGGCCGGCTACCAAAGCTGGCGTTCCCTGTTGTTCATGCACTGGCCCGTACCGGTCGACACCTTGCGTCGACTCGTGCCAGGACAATTAGAACTCGACCTTTACGACGGGTGCGCCTACGTAGGGCTTGTTCCGTTCGCGATGCGAGCGATTCGCCCGTGGTGGTGCCCCAAGGCGTTCGGCTTCAACTTTTTGGAGACAAACGTTCGCACCTACGTTGTCCATCGTGGCCGGCCGGGCGTCTACTTCTTCTCGCTCGAAGCCAGTTCGCGAATCGCCGTCCAGATCGCCCGATCGATCTGGGGACTTCCCTATCATTACGCTCGCATGACGATGCATCTCACCGAAGCACAGAATCGCTATTCATCCCACCGCATTCGCGGTGGCGATACCCTTTCGGTCCGTTATCGTGCGGGTCCGTCGTTGCCGCATTCGACATTGGGAAGCTCGGAATTCTTTTTTCTCGAACGCTACCTGCTTTTCGTTGAGAGACAAGGGGCGATCTTTTCCGGACAGGTCTTTCACACTCCCTATCCGGTGCAAACCGCGTTCATCGATGAGGTCGATGACCAACTGGTCGCTGCAGCTGGTCTGCCGAAGGTCGAGGGACTGCCTACTTTTGCCCATTATTCCGCGGGTGTTGACGTCGAGGTTTTTCCCTTGCAACGCGTATCCAACGCAGGCGAGTAATCAGTCCCCCAAGCGATTCGTTCGCCCCGTCATCGCAGCAAGAAAGATTCTTCCATTGGCGCGCAAAGTGCGATTCTTTTCGCTCGGGAGACGACTCCGCCGACGTTGCACACTCCATCGGCGGTGCAGTGCGCTCCTTTCCGCACAGGATGGTGCAAAACGGCACATCCTGCGTCCGGACCGTAGAAGCTTGCGCAGACACAAGCACAGGGTAATTCGCCGATGTCCACGAACATGATCCCCCTCAGCAACAGCAGCGATGATGTTTACTTTCGGTCGCTTCGAACCCAAATGGTCGAGGAGCAGATTCGAAAGAGGGGTATTCATGATGCGCGCGTGTTGGAAGCGATGTCAAAAGTACCGCGAGAAGAGTTCGTGCCGCAGGGTTCTCGCGAGCAGGCTTACTGCGATTGGGCCTTGCCGATTGGCTGTGAGCAAACGATTTCGCAGCCATTCACCGTCGCCTTTATGGTCGAGGCACTCGGTCTGCGCGGCGACGAAATGGTTCTGGAGATTGGTACCGGATCGGGTTACGGAGCCGCTGTGCTTTCACGATTGGCAGCGCATGTTCATACCGTGGAGCGAATTCGCGAGTTGGCCGATGTTGCCCGCGAGCGACTAAAGCGGTTGCGCTACGACAACGTGACCGTTCA
>JBJOLO010000682.1:0-3740 GCA_046045565.1 Planctomycetota bacterium
GAAAGGCGTTTGATCGCCGCTTGGCAATTAATAACCAAGCGGCGATCAACACCAAAAACGGCACAGGGTCCAGCAGTTCGGTTACCAGCGTTCGCATGCGAGATTCGATTCCGTGACGCTACGGAAGCGGGACCGTCTTCAACGCTGCGGGAGTCCCTTCGACCTGCGTCATCACCACGGCATGCTCTTCGTTCAGTCGATCCAATTGCGTTACACCGACGAGCGAAGCAATGGTCTCGTATGCCTGACCTGCAGTGCCCGCAATCTGCGACGTGATGCCCTCGTTCCTGGCGATGTCGTCGGTGCTGATCTTCATCACGCCACGAGCACTGTTCGCCATCAGCAAAAAGCTTTTTCCGTCCTTGCGATAGGCGATCATGTCGAGCGGTCGGTTCCGATTACCAAGTTCGGCGAGCGTGGTTCCGCGGATTTTTTCGCCGGCCGAGACACTCTTCAGCGGAAACTTCACCAGCGGCGTGCATACGAAGCCGGCCAGCACGTGCGGTTCTCCATCGATCGTGAATGGCACGAACGTACGAATGGGGGCGTTATCCTCCAGGCGGCCGTGCGCCCCGTGATAGATTTCGAGGCTGTTGGAGACATCCTTGTCCGAGAAAGGGAATCCAATCGAGTGCACGCTTGAGGTCGCCTTGGCTGTCGCCACCCCCGAGATCAGCACTTTCCCATCGATGTAAGTGAGGTCAGTAATCGAGTCGTTTCGATTGTTGCGCTGCCGTGGTCCTTCTCCAACGGTCTTGTCTTCAGGAGGATCAGCGATGGTCGCCTTCGCAAAGTCAATATTGTCCAGGTTCAACCTGGACACCTTGCCGGCACCATCCACAAACGCAACAGCGGCCGGCGCCTTGGCTCCGACGGACAGCGACAAATAGACGTTGCCGCTAAAAGGGTTTGCCACCATGTCGTTGATTTGGATTTCCTTCGCGTCCACACCAAAGACCTCGGCTAACTTGCCCGGTAGATTCTCGATGTTGATCTTTACTTTCGACGGGTCTCCTGACTTGTCCCCCGAGCGAACCGCAAACACGGCTGCACCCTTGGCGTCGCCGATAAACAAGATCCCCTCCGGGCCGAACGCCATCGGTCCGGCGGATTTCAGATCGGGCGTGCCGGCTTTCAATCCGTAAACGTCCGCACCACGTGCGACTCCAGTCGCCACCAGTAACGGCGCAATGATCAGCAATCCGTATCGAAGTGTTCGCATGAATCTCTCCCCTCGTGAAACGAAGAATTTCGCCTACCCACGCGCAAGCGATAACGAGGATCGTACCGGATTGGTGCGCACATACAAGTCGCGAGCGACGAACGGCATGCGTGGAGTCAATCCGCACGGTCAACGGAATAAACGCCAAGCGTTACAGCTTGGCGTTCCTAAGCAAGAATCTCCTGCACCACGCGGGCCGGTTCGACGCCGGTCAGCCTCGCATCCAATCCCTGGAATCGGTAGCTCAGCCGCTCGTGGTCAATGCCGAGCAAGTGCAGGATGGTGGCGTGAAAATCGCGCACATGGACGCCATCGGAAACGATGTTGTAGCCATACGGGCATGTCTCACCGTAGACGGTGCCACCGCGAATACCGCCGCCCGCCATCCAGATACTAAAGCATCGGGGATGATGGTCGCGGCCGTAATTGTCCGGGGTCAGCTTTCCTTGCGAGTAATTCGTGCGACCAAATTCGCCGCCCCAGATCACCAGGGTCTCGTCGAGCAATCCCCGTTGCCGCAAGTCGGCAATCAATGCCGCGGCTGGTTGATCGGTCTCGCGACATTGCGTGCTGATCCCGCCCGGCAGTCCTCCGTGTTGGTCCCAGCCTTGATGGTAGAGTTGAATGAACTTCACATTGCGTTCCGCCAGCCTCCTCGCAAGCAAGCAATTAGCCGCAAACGTGCCCGGTGTTTTTGCATCGGGGCCGTACATCTCAAAAATGTGCTCGGGCTCGGACGAGACATCCGTCGCCTCCGGCACACTCGACTGCATGCGAAATGCCATTTCATACTGCGCAATGCGAGCCTCGATCTCCGCATCGCCTGTCGATTTGAACTCCAACTCGTGCAGTTCCCGCAGGCGGTCCAACGCATTGCGCCTGCTGTCGCGATCAATACCCGCCGGGTTGTTCAGATACAGAACCGGATCTTTCCCCGATCGGAATTGAACGCCCTGGTAACGCGATGGCAAAACGCCGGTGCCCCAAAGTCGTGAATAAAGCGGCTGATCTCCCTTCCCCTTCGTAATCAACACCACGAATGCAGGAAGATTCTCGTTGTCGGTTCCGAGGCCATACGATAACCATGCCCCGATGCTCGGACGCCCACTCAACTGCTGCCCCGTCTGCAGCATCGTGATCGCCGGATCGTGATTGATCGCCTCGGTGTACATCGATCTAACGACGGCCATTTCGTCCACGACTTTCGCCGTATGCGGCAAAAGTTCACTGAGCCAGATGCCGCTTTTGCCGTGCTGAGCAAACTTGAACTTGGAGCCGGCCAACGGCAGCGACGACTGGTTGCCCGACATGCCGGTAAGTCGCTGTCCTTTGCGGACCGAATCGGGCAGAGGTTGGCCTTGCTGCTCGTTGAGCAGCGGTTTGTAGTCGAACGTCTCCAATTGAGACGGTCCGCCGCTTTGAAACAGATAGATGACACGCTTCGCTTTCGGTGCATGATGCGGCTTGTCGAGCGCAGCGCCCACTCCCGCCCGCAACGGAGTTTCACCGGCAAGCAATTGATGGACTGCCAGTCCACCGAATCCCATCCCGACTCGCTCGAGTAGTTTCCGACGCGAAATACGAACCATTCCGCCCGCGGCGTTCTCCGCCGGTTGCGGGTACGATTTCCGGTCTTTTGACATACTATGCCTCATCGTTTGGTAACACATTCGTCGAAACTCATTAGCGTTTTTGCCACCACCGCCATCGCGGCCAGTCGAGCCGTATCCAGCTTCTCGTCGCGTGGCGTTTCGCCAATAGCTAGAAAAGCCGATGCCTGTTCCGGCGATGCTTGAAAATGCTTTAGCTGATCGTCGTGCAATCGCTTGAGGATCTCCAGTTCCTGCGAACGCGGCTCACGGCTCGTCAGAATGCGGAACGCCAAAACGATTCCCGCGCCGGCATTGTCTTGGTGTTCGCGCAGGATCCGCTCCGCGAGAAGTCGTGAAGCCTCGACGAATTGCGGGTCATTGAGCAAGACCAGAGCTTGCAGCGGCGTGGCGGTTCGCTCGCGCTTCGCCGTGCAGACTTCGCGACTGGTTGCATCGAATGAAATCATCGACGGCGGTGGCGAGGTGCGTCGCCAAAACGTGTAGAGACTACGACGATACAGGTCGTCGCCATGCGATTGCGGGTAGTGGTGGCCGGTGCCGGATTCCTCCCACAATCCCGCCGGTTGATACGGAAAGACACTCGGGCCCCCGAGCTTTTGCGTGATTCGACTGCTGGCCGCCAGCGCGTTATCCCGTATCTGCTCGGCTGACAAACGATGTCGAGGCCCGCGCGCAAGCCACTGATTGTCCGGATCGGCCGTGTAATAGGCCGGATCGGCAGGTACGCTCGATTGCCGGTACGTGCCGGAAAGCACAATCAATTTGCACAAGCCTTTCACGTCCCAGCCACTGCTCATGAAATGACGGGCCAGCCAATCGAGCAGTTCGGGATGCGTGGGCAATTGCCCCTGCGTGCCAAAGTCGGATGGCGTGGAGACGAGACCTCGACCGAAAAAGAGCTGCCA
>JBJOLO010000773.1:0-5010 GCA_046045565.1 Planctomycetota bacterium
ACTCGCGATGGACAGCAAGCTCGTGCACGGCAGGTTCCGGACTGGACCGCATTCGTTCAGGGGTGCGTGAAAAAATAGCGACGAAGTAGCGTCTTCATGGTGGGCAGTGCTTGTGAACGCCAGTGTTGCCCTTGCCTTCACCGCCGGGAAGCACACGGTCCGAAGGCGGGGCCCCCCTTTGGCCGTACGAATCCGCGACGGGCATCGACCGCTGGAGCTCGGCATGGAAAACGGGCCTATCTCGGCACGCAATTCGGTTGAAAAAAAGAGGCTGTTTGACGTCAAAAGTGCAAGTGGACTGGACTACCAAGGGCCGACGACGGTGTCGGACCAGACGACGAGAAGAAAAAAATATGGTGGCAAAGTCGTATAGGGGATAGCGCTGCCAAGCAGGCATCGCGAATCGTTTCGACCTTTGAACAAGGAGTTTGTCAGTTGGATACCGCAAAAACACGATCTGCAAACAACATGCGTACGCCGGACGAAATCATCCAGCATGTGAAATCCGGCAACTCGAAGCGCGTGGGGCGACCCTACTCGATCAAAAGGTTGGTGTTCGTCTTTGGCATCCGCCCAAGCAAGCCCAAGCGCTTGACGGATTGGATGCGATTGGAACTGGACGAAAAGCTTCGGCAAGCCGGCATCGGGAATGATCGGATTCTGCAGGAGCAATACCAAGACACAAAACTGTATCCCGTGCCTGGCAATCAGTGCGAAAACCAGATTGCGGAGGCTGTTTGATCAGACATGCGGACCGTCACTTTTCATTCGCAAAAGGAACCAAGAACATGTCAACGGAGCCAATGAAGAAGCGTGCAATGATGGCGGAGTTTTTCGAGAGGACGCTGAAAGAACAGGGCTTTCATCCCCACTTTGATGAAGATGGCGACATTGTCTTCAAGACGGAGGGGAAAAACGTATTGCTGTATGTCGACCCCGACGACGACGAGTTCTTTCGTCTTACCGCCCCGGCCTTCTTTCCAATCGAAAATGAGACCGATCGAAGGTTGGCGGAGCGTGCGGCGCATCATGTCACCAGGGACGTCAAAGTCGTCAAGGTTTTTCCGGTGCGAGACCACATGTGGGCGTCGGTGGAACTCCTCTGCTCGCCGATTCAGGCGGTGCAGGATGTGTTGAGCAGGTGCGTGGATGTGCTGCATCACGGCGTTCGGCAGTTTGCAATGGAATACCATCGGCTCGCCGAAAAGCACGAGGAGGAGATCGATTTCGGCGAATAGCGCTTGGTGTGGATTCGCGGATGAAAGGAGCGTGGCGGGAATTTCCGTCATGTTCATAACGGGGGATGTCTAACTTCATTAGAGGCGAGGAGTCAGGAGAGAATTATGGTTAAGAAAATGATGGTCGCGGCATTGGTTGTGGTCGGGTTGCTGACGGTGGGCACGGGCGCCTTTCGAGCTAGGGCGGAGGTCGCTCGAGAAAAGCTCACCTCCAAGATTGACTCGGTGCTCGGCGACATGGACGTGAAACGCAAAGAGATCGAACTGGGTGTCAGCGGATTTCGAGACGGGCTGACGAAGCTTCGCAAGGCGAAAGTCAAGGCCGAGGTTCAGCGCGAGCAATTGGCTCGTCGCATCGAGCCGGTCAAGGACAAGATCGACAACATCGATTCCGCACTGAAGAAGGTGAGGGATCAACTCGCTTCTGGCTCGGTTGCCGAAATCGCCGGGGTGAAGTACGAGCCGCATCAGTTGCAGCGACTCGCCAAGCAAATGCTCCAGGATCGCCAACGCAATGCGGCGGAACTGGACGGTTATCACAAATCGCAGGATCAGCTGACCGCGATTGCGACGACGTTGGGGCAAAAACAGTCGGAGTACGAGCAGCGTCTTTCGGGTGTGGAATGTCAGATTGCGTTGATCGAGTCTCGAAAAACGGCGCTGACAGCGATGCGCGAAGCGGCCGCAGCCATGGACGGAAACGAGGAGTCGTTTGCCGTGAATGTCGCCGAGCTAGAGCACAAGGTCAGCGATCTTTACGCCGGCATCGAAGCCGAACTGGCGGGTGAAAATGCTCGATGGAGCAAAGACGGATTGGTAGCCTCGGATCAACTCGATGCGATCATCGCCTCTTCGGAGGGAAGCGATGAACTGATCGCTCGTATCGATCGAACCGTTGCTCCGGGAACGCAAGCGGTGACTGCGAAGTAGCAGCGAGATGGCATGTATTGTCGCCAGGGAGGTGAGCAGATTGCTCACCTCCGCGATTGTCGCGAGCTTGTTTCGGGAAGGAGGATGTCATGGCACCGTATGTCGATTGTTATGCGATAAGTTCCACGGGATGGCTGCCGCAGCTCGTCGCTGCCTGGAGCCTGAATACGCGGATCACCTGGCCGGGACTCTATTGGAATGACGGTGTCATGACGTTCGTGATCTATTCGCTGGTGTGCCTCTTCGTAGGGATCGTGACGGTGACATCATTGAATCTGCTCTCCCTGCCGAAAGAAAGTTCGGCACGCCATGTTTGGCCGCTGCTGATTGTCGCAGGCGTATTGATCCAGTTCCTGCCGCGGACCGCCGACGGCGTGCAGTTGATCCCGTTGGCGCCCTGGAAATACTGGGGGGATTGGCTTGCATTTTTCCTGTCGCTGCTGTGTTGGCTTTTCCTGTTCGTGTCTGCAAGTTCGGCACGAAGTACGGCTTGGGGTGATCAAGTGAACATGTGCCGCTGCGGCTTGATAATGCTGGGGCTTACAGCCCTGCTTACGCCTTGCGATCCGTTGTACGGCCGGCCCTCGCAGACGACGAGCATCACGAGTGTCAGCCGCATTCCTGTTCAGCCACAGTCGTCGTTTTTTGACATGGGCCACCACCGTCGCCAGGTGAGCCAATGGAAAACCCGCCAGGAGGCGGCGCAGCAAAGTCTCAGGCAACTGGAGCAGGATAAAAAACGCGTCGCCGAACAGCTTCAAGCGATGGGGATGGCTTCGGAGAACGACCGGATCGGTATGAAGCCTCGTCGCGATCTGGCGGAGGAGGTGCACGAATTGGATTGCCAGATGAGCCGCGTTCGTACGGAGTGCGAACTGTTGCAATCTGCGATTGTCAGTTCGGAGTCGAAGCTGCGGCGAATCGAGCGGTACCAGCTCCTGGAACAATCGGGAAGCCTGGGCAGCGACGAATCGAAGCAACTCGCGATGCTTCAGGCGGAACTCGACGCGCAGTTGCGTGAGAACAACGCAGGAGGCGCGTCGGCCATGCAGTTCAAGGTCGACCAGATCCTGAAGGATGCGATGGGCTCGAACAAGTCGGGCGGATAATGGGGCTCGTCCCGCTACGCCCTTCGCGGCCGCAGTCGAAGCGATTGTGAAAGTAGCGAAGAGGGCCAACAGCAGAGGTCAAACGCAATGGGCAGCCTTAATGACACCATGACGACGCACGCGAACATGACAAACGATGTGATCTCGGATCCCGTGAAATCACGCAGCAGGGTTACCGCCCTTGTGTCTGCCCGAAGTGGACGGACTGAGATTCCTCCGCACAACCGGTGAAATGGTGCGCGAGGGATTGTTGATGGGGCACTGCATCGGCAACAACGCCGGTCGCGCGACAGAAGGCCACAGCTTTCTTTTTCATTTCGACTGCCAGGATGAGATGGCATCGATCGAGGTGGACTGGAAGGGACGAGTCCGGCAATCGCACGGCCCGAGGAATTCAAGCAATCGCGCGGCCGACCAGGCACGAAAGATTCTCTCGTCGGGGGGGCGGCAGTTTCCATCAAGCTCGGCCGCCGTAGCGGATTCCGCCGGTGAATTTCCGTTCGGAAATGCATGAGGCAGTTTCGTCACTGCGACGCAGCGAAGAAACCGACCTGGAAACCGCCGAGGTGTGTTTTGAGATGCGGCATGGTCCAGGAGTCGGACTGAGTGGAAGCGTACCGGACTGATGCGAAACGTGGTTCGCACACCGCTCGTTCCATTCGCCGGTCAGGCAGACGACGGATGCCTTCCTGCTGCGTTTGTGGCTAAGAAAAAAATCGCGTGCCGTACGTACATTGTTTAGTGGGTGGTACAAAAACGAGTTCTTGAACGGGAGATTCGTCATGGATCAATCGGTGATCGATCAGCGGGCAACGATCATTTTCGATCGTCACAAGCAGGAACTGCTGGGCAATATTTTCCAGTTCCAATTCCTGAGCCGCCTTTTCGAGCGTGCTGGCGTGGAGCAAGCCGGCGACATCTCGGCGTTTTTCGTGATCATCGCGGGCGACAGTTTGAAAGCGGCTCAGTATCGCGAGTTGACAGGCAAATCGTTTCCGCCCGATCACCTGGAGTGTGTTCGGATGAGTTACCAGGGAGCCGCCGAGTTTCAGCAGGAATGGATGAAGTGGACAGGAACAACTGCTCCATCGTGTGACAGCGGCAGCGTACCGATCATCATTTTTATTGGGAGCGGACACGCGGTGCTGCACCTGGATCTGGATTTCAGCAGGCTGGAAGACTTTGAGACCTTGGAACGCGAATTCCGATCGTTTGTTTTTAACGAGGGGCAGGCCGCCATCAGGAATCCAGAGGATTGGTTTGCCTCGATCGATGAGATCGCCAAGCGGGCTTCCGCGCGAGCCGAAAGCCTTCGGCGACCAACATTGTCGAGTTCACCGTAAATGGAAGTTCCATTCATTCACTTCGGTCAGTTCAAGGCACATCGTTCAACGCGGTAGGACTCGGTGATGCTTGGTCGATGACGTCGGTACGCCGTCAGGATTCCGGACTACGGAGCAGGCGTACTCGTTGCCCATCGTGGCCCCGAAGGCTGGGAAGTGCTGTTGTGTCGTCGGGCGATTCCGCCGGATCGTGGGGCTTGGAGTGTGGTCGGGGGACGTTGCGATCCGTGGGAGTCGTACCGAGATGCCGCTGCACGAGAGGCGAAAGAAGAGGCACGGGGCGACTGGGAGTTCATGGAGGCTCTCGCGGCTCACCTGCCCGAGGGATTCGTGTTCGGCTCGGCACCGGAGGAGGTGCAGTACAGCATTCCCTGGATTTTCGGGTGGCGG
>JBJOLO010000797.1:0-4382 GCA_046045565.1 Planctomycetota bacterium
AGGGCGAGCCGCGACAGCTGGTCGAAGAACTGAAAAAAGGGAAAGTCGTGGTCGGCAGCGTGCTCGCGTTGCGATTGGAGATCAAGGTCGGCGACATGGTCAAGCTCAACACGGTGGACGGTCCTCGCGAGTTGGAAGTGGCCGGCATCACGAACGATTACCTGGTGGGAGGACTGTCGCTGTACATGCATCGCGAAACGGGCCAGGAATTGCTCGGCATTACCGGCTGTGATGGCTACGTCGTGTTCGCGGAACCGGGCAAACAACGAGAGCTGCGTGACACACTGCAAAAAATCTGCAACAAGCACGGTGTGCTGCTGCATACCGTGGGTCAGATCCGCGAAATCGTAGAAGAAAAGGTTCGCGGACTGAACGTGATGCTCTGGGCACTCGTGATCCTGATGTTTGTCGTCGCCGCCTTCGGCGTCGTCAATACGCTCACGATGAATGTGTTGGAGCAGACGCGTGAACTGGCGATCCTGCGGATCGTCGCGATGACGCGGTCCCAAACGCGACGCACCATCCTTTGCCAGGCGGTGATCATCGCTGCCGTCGGCGTGTTGCCCGGCGTCGCTGCCGGCGTGATGGTCGCGTATCTGATCAACGTGCTGGCCGGTCCGAGTATCGGCCATCCTGTCGATTTCGGCTCGCATCCGTACTTGCTGACACTCGCCCTGATCGGCGGTTTTTGCCTGACGGTGGGTGCCGCGCTGCTTCCGGCCCGTCGCGCATCCAACGTGAACGTGGCGCAGGCGCTACACTACGAATAGCGTGAGACTCGTGCGGCCGGTGGATCGATTATCCCTCGGATGTTGCAGAGGTCGAAATTCGTGAGCTTTCCTGCGTTGATTGCGAGACGCCGCGACATCGATGAATTAGACTAGAACCGGTAGCGGGCGCGGGTCATCCTTTCCGATTCGCGCTCCATCCACCCTAGCGAGGAGACCTGTGGCCATTACGACTGACGATGCCAACCGAGCCGGCTCGGCCAAACCTGACAATAGCCGGAAACTTGCCTTGGCAGCTGCGACGACGGCGGCCGAAAACAACGGGCAGAACATTGCGATCCTTGACCTCCGAAAGGTAACGCCCATCTTCGATTACTTCGTGGTGGTCACCGGGCGAAGCGGTCGGCAATTGCGCGCGATCGCCGATGAAATCGATCGCAAACTGCGCGTCGAAATGGGCGACCGACGACAGAATATCGAAGGCTACCAGGAAAGCCGCTGGATCGTGCTCGACCACGGCGATGTCGTCGTCCACCTGCTGACCGAGGAAGCGCGCGATTTCTATCGGCTCGAAGACCTGTGGGCCGACGCGGTGCGCGTCGAGTTCAAAGCCTAGTCGACCAGTTCCAGCGTGCTCCACAGACTCGGGTCTTCCGTGATCGGGAATTCCGGACCGAGATTGAGCGTCTGCCAGCCCAATTCGCGATCGATCACGGCGTACATGAATCCCAGTCGCGGATGTTCTGTCGGGTCGAAACCGGTAAGCGCTTCCGCCGGAATATGCGCTTGCAGCAGGTAGCCGTCGATCCGTTTTTCCCGACGCACCTTCAAGGCCGTCGATGATACCGGCTTGGGACTCTCCCTCGCCCGATTAATCGCCAGCATGATCGCCATCGGATCATCGAGATTTTTGCGAGACCCGGCCGGCAGAAACGCAAAGCGATGACAGAAGCGGCTCGCTCGGTGCACGTTGTGCGTGTCGCGAGTGTCGATCCAGACTTGAAATCCGTCGCTGTCCTCGATCCGCGAGTCGCGGCACCAGATCGGCTGCCGCTTGCCGGCAACCCGGACGTAAAACGAAATCCCCTCGCGACTCCACGCCGCGCGCACATCAGCCCAAGCCGTCCGCTGATCGACTTCGCCGAGAAACGGCAGCCGGTATTGCTCCTCGAGATTCGCTCCCTGCTCGCCCCACAGGGTGCTCCGCGATCGACAAGGGATCGCGAAGCGAAACAGGAACGACGGCGGCAGCAGCCGATTCTCCATGCCAGGATCGTCCTCTCTCGAAGTTCTGCCGACCGAATTAGAAAACCAGCTTCGCCGTTTGCAAACGCCTCAACGCATCGGCCATCAACGCATCCTCCGCCTTCTCATCGGCCGCTTCGTACGTCACCGAGAATCGCAAGAACGCGCCGGCATCATCCCACGGCACGGTAACGATCGAGTGCTGCGTGATCAGGTACTGACTGGCTGCTTCCGCATTGGCAAATTCCTCGCCGCCACCCGCACCGCGCGGTGCTTTGGTGTAGAGGAAGTACGTTCCGCCTGGCATACGGCATTGGAATCCGGCAGCCGACAGCATCGTCACCAGTTTTTGCAAACGGCGACGATACTTTTCTCTGGTTTGGCCCGGAATGGCCGTATCGTCGAGTGCTTTCGCGGCCGCATGCTGGATCGCCATGAATTGGCCCGAATCGGAGTTGTCTTTCACATCCGAGAACGCTTGCACGATCCGCTCGTTGCCGCAAACCCAACCGATCCGCCATCCGATCATGTCGAAACCTTTCGACATCGAATGGATCTCCACGCCGACATCCTTCGCGCCCGGCACCGACAGGAAACTCAACGGCTCCCCATCGTAACTCAACACGATGTGCGCCGCGTCCTGGATCACCACTACATTATTCGCCTTCGCCCACTCCACGATCATGGAATAGAACTCGCGCGTCGCCACGCGGCCCGTCGGGCTGTTGGGATAATTGAGCACCAGCAGCTTGGTCCGGCTGACGATATCCGCCGGGATCGACTTGAGGTCCGGAAAGAAGTCGTTTTCGGCCAACAGGGGCAATCGATATACCGTTCCGCCGTAGTACCGCGTATGGGTGCCCGCCACGGGATAGCCGGGAACCGTCATCAGCGTGACATCGCCCGGATTGATAAAGCAGGCGGGGATCATCGCCAGCGCCGTCTTCGATCCGATGCAGTGATTCACTTCTTTGACGGGATCGAGCGTCACGCCGAACGAACGTTGCATGAAACGGGCGGCCGCTTCCTTGTAAGCGGCAATGCCGTTGTCGGCATACCCGCGATTCTCCGGTCGATTGATTTCCGCGGCCATCGCGCGGCGAACCGACTCGGGCGCCATCGCATCATTCTCGCCAATTCCGAAATCGACCAGCGCCCGGTCCGGATAATCGGCCAGCGCTTTCCGCTTGGCTCGCTTGATCTTCTCGAACTTGTAGATTTCCGTTCCCTTGCCGTACTGGATCCCGCCGATTCGCTCGGCGAAAAGTTTTTGAAAATACGGGTCGCTCATGGGGTTCTCTCGACCTGCCTGGGGCTGTGAAGAATGCGGAGAAATCACGAGGTTGTAGGGTACCCGTGAGCCGGCTTAGGAAAAAGGGGGTTGCAGTTGTACCGTCCCACGCGATCATCGATAATTGGTCGTCAAGATGCCAGCCGCAATGCCTGCTATGGCGGGCGAATAACCCCGAACATCCACGGCATCTGCCAGCCCGGCCTTGGTCCGTACAGACTTAGGCTTGATGAGCACTCGACCTTGTTTCGCAATTTGCCTTGAACAACACCTTGCCTTGAAGAGCGATGTCGCGGCACTCAACCGATCGAACCAACGACGAATCGTCCCCGGCCGCAGCCGGGTCTCGTGATCGCAACGCGGCTTGCCCGGCCGATCCGAGCAGCGGTTTGTGGAACCGTCGGGACCTATTGCGCGTGGGCGCAGTCTCCGTCGCCGGAACGTTGGTACCGGAGGGACTCATCCGCGCCGCCGCGACGGGGCGAGCTCGCGCCACATCGGTGCTCTACTTGTGGATGGCCGGCGGCGTCACGCACATTGACTCGTTCGACCCCAAACCCAACGCACCCGGCGAAATTCGCGGTGTGCTGGGAGATATCGCAACGAATTTGCCGGGCACCCGTTTTTGCGAGACCCTGCCGCACCTGTCGCGGATCGCCGATCAACTGGCGGTGGTCCGCAACTTCTCCCACGACAGCGACGACCATCTGCTGAGTCAGGTGTACACGCTGTCCGGACGCAAGGTGGCCGCGAATCAATTATTCAGCGAACCGAATATCGGGTCGATCGTTTCGTACCTGCAAGGCCCGCGCGCCGGACTGCCCGGCTACATTGCCGTGCCAGGCATCACGCGACCCGGCCCGCCGCCGCACAATCTGTTTGTCGGCGGATGGTTGGGAAGCCAATATGTGCCGTACTGCCTGGGCGGATTGCCGGAGCAACCCGACTTCACCGTCGGAGAAAAGCTCGACGATCCTCCGGCGCTGGCCGACGAGGAACTAACGCCGCGCTCGCTGCAGCTGCCTCAGGAAGTGCCGCTCGCTCGCTTCGAGAATCGGATTTCGTTGCGGCAGGCATTGGATCGCGCTACCCGACGACTGGAACGATTCGACTCGCTG